>DASTDQ010000539.1:0-4828 GCA_035710305.1 Vicinamibacterales bacterium
CGACGAGCGCGGGGAAGCTCTTTTCGGCCTCGCTCCGGCACACGTAGTCCACGAAGCTCACGCCCATCACGCTGAGGTACGACTCCGTGGGATGCGGGCCGCCGAGGACGACGTGCACGTCCGGGCACGCCGCACGCACCCGCTGCAGCCCTTCGAGCGTGTTGCGGATGGCCTGGCTGTAGGTCGAGACGCCGAGGACGCGCACGCCCAGCGCCTTGATGGCGCGGATGAGATGGTCGAACGGGTCGCGCGGGTGAATGCAGGGGAGGTTGTAGTTGAGCACCTCGCAGCTGAAGCCCTGTTCGCGAAGGATCGTCTGGAGGATCTGCACGCCCGGGTGCGGAAGCGCCCCGTTGACGTCGCTCATCGGCGGAATGCAGAAGAGCACCTGCACCTCGCCCTTCGCGCGGCGATGGGCCTCGAGCCGGTCGCCGTCGTACAGCCCATAGCAGAGCCGCTTGCTCAGCGTTGACGTGATGGTGTCGTACGAGCGGACCCAGGTGCGCGCCAGCAGCGTATCGAGGCCCATGGTGGAGCAATCATACAGGGGGCAGGGGGCAGGGGGCAGGGGGCAGGGGGCAGGGGGCAGGGGTTAGCAGTTAGGGTTCAGGGATCAGGTAGGTCAGCGGACGCTGAACGGGACGTCGCGGCTCACGGTCTTGTTCCTGTCCAGCGTCGATCGCGCGACCACACGAATCGCGTAGCGCCCTGGGGGTACGACCTCCAGGTCGAGATAGGGAGAGAACGTGTAGACACTCGCCTGCTTCGGCTTGTCGGCCGACTTCCGCTCCATGACATGGCTGTCGAGCACCTGGCCGGCTTCGTCGTGAAGCTCGATGGTCAGCGTCACGGTGTGAGGCTTTTTCCGGTTCTCGTACGCTTCCGCGAACAGCGTCAGCTTGTCGTCGCGCGAGAACTCGCGCGCCGTGGTCGGGGGTGCGGGGAACGACATCTCGAGTTTCTTGTGGGGGGTGAACGTGAATGTCTCGCTCGCCTGCGATGATGTCACCGCGATCCCGCTCAACGAGAAGTCGTCCCGGAAGTCGGGGACCACGACGTCGTAGACGACGCTCCCGGCCAGGGCCGCGCCGCCCGCGGATGAACGGATCTGATACCTCCCCTCCGGCAACGACAACTGCGACAGCACCCGAATCGCGCCGTGGCTGACCCGCTCGTAGGTCTCGGGTTTCAGAGCCAGAGCCGCGCGGTGCCTCCAGATGGGCCACTTCTTGTTCTTGACGTCGGTGGTCGCGAAGAGAATCTCGAGTACGCCGCGGTACGCCCCGTCCTGCTCGACGAGATTGAGCTTGTCTGGCGCGATTTCGAGCGTGATGGCCACGGTGGCATTCTTGCCGCCGTCCCTGTTCCTGAACGGTGCTGCGGAGACGCGCATCGACACGCCGCTCGTCGTGACCGCGCTCGCGACCGCGTCCCAGACCGCCGCGAGGACCGTGCGAGGCCGTCGCGGCTCCTGGGGTCTGCCGCGCGGGGCCACGTAGCCTTCCATCGTCCGCACCTGCAGGCCGGGACGCTTCACGCGAACCTCGATCGGGACGTATCGGCCGTCGCGCGGGGCGCCGGAATTGAAGGCGAGCACGTAATAGGAGCTGTTTTCCCGGACCATCCGCTCGAACGCGTAGTCGTAGTTGTTCGAGCTGGTCAGCGCAAAGCCTCCTGTCACTGTCCCAAGACCGCCCATGCTCGCTCTGTCGTCCAGCTCGTCGATCCCGGCGTCCGTCCCCACGTCCAGAAAGCCAGTCGTCAGCCCGTTCTCACCGTCCGGAGCGTCGGCCGTCCCCCCGCCGCCCATCAGCCCTCGCGGATCGATGGGGTAGATGGCGATGTTGTTGCGCGTGGCGAACGACAGCGCCTCGACCCAGTTGGGATCGACATCCGAGAAGAGTCCGCCGAATCGAGCCGGGCGGGCATCCACGACGTCGTACGCGTCCACCGGAATGCTCTCTGTCACGTAAATCATCGCCTTGCGCGCGCCGGGGAGCGTCGCCATGAAGGCCATGAGGTTCCGGAAGTCGCCGATGAAGTTGCGTTCCCGCATGGTGGAATCCCACCCATCGGGCTGGTCGCCGCCGAACCTGTCGATGGCGTTCAGCAGCAGGCGCGGGTTGCTCGTGAAGTCCTGCCCTGAATCGCGCGGCCCGCGCGTGGTCAGCACCACCGCCGCCGTATCGTTCGGCCCGAAGTAGTTCTCGATGAACTGCCGCAGGAACACACGCGCGCGCAGCGCGTTCACCGGCGTAATCGCGTCGAACGCGATCACATACAGTCGTCCCGGCGGCCGGTCGTTGCCGAGCACGTCCGGATCGGCGAGCGCGCGCTCGGCCCGCTCGATCGGGATATCGACCGCCGAGAACGTCGTGATGTCACGTGGCGCGCGGTTCTCGAAGATCTCGAAATCAGCCGCGGTCAGGCCTGTGACCGGTTTGCCGTCGGCGTCGGTGACGATGACGCTGAGTTGCACGGCTTCAACGGCCGCGCGGAAAGTGGGTAACGGCGACTGCTGATCGGGCGGCGTTTGCGGCGTCTGACCGCCGAGCAGTACGCCGCCTCCCGCGAGCATCGCGACGAAAACGATCAGCCGGCCGTCGATGCGCGTCATGCCTGACGGCGACGTTACCGTATCAATATGCGGATTGCAATTTGGCGAACACGTTCTCGCGAGTTCCTGATTGACCATGCCCGCGAGGACGACCCGCGACTGGGACCGCTAGAGGAAGCGCGGCATCCGCTCGGCACGCACGATGAATCGCTTGGGGGCGTTGCCGATGAAGTTGAACGGATAGCAACTGATCAACGTGAGCATCGACACAGGCGTGGGGTCGAGCACCCACAGATCGTCCGGCTTGACGATCACGGTTTCTCGAACGACGTAGTCGAAGTCGCCGTGCGGGGTCTTGAGTCGCAGGACGTCTCCGGGACGAACTCCCCTCAACGGCCTGAACAAGGTGTCTCGGTGCGCGGCCAGCGCGCTGTTCCCGGTGTGCCATGGGAGCGGAGTATCCGGCAGGTGCCCGATGGCGCGATCCAGGACCGAATCGTCGTCTCCTTCGACCACGACGCCGGACAGACCTATGCGCGCAATCTCCAGCGTTCCGATGGGCTCGCCTACCGGGAGCGATACCGGCGCGACCGGTTCCTCTGCTGCCGGTGCCGAGCGTATACGCTCGAGCGTCGCTTCGTACTGGCGTCGAACCGACACCGTCCACACCAGATTGGCCGCCACCCACATCAGGGCCATGGCGCCGCCGGCGATCAGCAATCGGGCGAGCCAGCGTTGGACGAGTCGGGTCACGGTTCGACCTTTGTGGTTCCGGCCACATAACCGGCCCGGCTTCTGACCGCGAGTGGCCGTGGCCGGCCGGGAGGCGCCGTCACCACGACGCGGACGCGCCGGAAGGCGCCGTCACGCGCGGTGTTGGTCGGCGTGTAGCCGACTGTATAGGTATGGCGGATGTTGCGGGAGATCTGGCCCAGGACTGCCGCGATTTCCCTGGGAGCCTGCGGCCGGAACGATTCGCCGCCGCTCGCCTGCGCCAACTCTTTGAGAAGCGTCGGATTCGCGTCGCTTTCGCCAAGGGCGACCAGCCCAATCGTGTAGATGACGGCGTTCGACGCCAGTGCCCTCCGAACAGATTCCTCCCGCGTCGCCCGGCTCGCGTTATCCCCGCCATCGCTCAGCACGACGAGCACCTTGCGCTCGCGAGTGCCACGTGACAGGTAGTCGAGTCCGGCCGAAATCGCGTCGTAGAGCGCCGTGCGTCCGCGGGCGGTGACGCTGCGCTCGAGTGCCGCGTGAAGCACCGTGCTGTTGCCCGTGAATGGCGCGGTCGGTGAGAGCACAGGGTGGACGTCCTCGTTGAAGGCGAGCGCGAAGATTTCGTCTCGAGGATGGCTGGCTTCCGCGAACGAGGTGGCGCCCGTAATGACCAGGCGCCGGTGCGGATGCATGCTCGCGCTGCTGTCGATGAGCAAGCCGACGGTGACCGGCGTGTCGATGTCGATGAAGAGGCGGACCGTTTGTGCGCGGCCATCTTCGACGATGCTGAACGCCTCCTGCGGCAGGCCTGTGACGTACGCACCTGTTCTGTCTTTGACGGTCACGTGCAGAACCACGAGCTCCGAGTCTGCCGAAAAGACCGGCGGCCCCTGACCCCGAACGTTGACGCAGCCGGGCAGCAGCAGTATCGCCACCGTGACGACCGCGACACATGGCCAGCACATATGAATGGCAGCGTGAGGAGTGCGGAATGCGCCGCACCCCTCACAAGTATCCGTCAGTCCGCGTAAACGCTGGCGCGCCGCCGGAGCGAAAGGCCGAGACCCGCCAACATCGCCAACGTGCCGAAGAGCAACACGGTTGGCAACGAGCTGGCCGTCGGCGGCAGCGCGGTCCGCGTCGTGCGCGCGCGCTCATCGGCGCGCGGGTCTTGCACGGAAGAGGTCACGGTGCCGCCGCCGGTCACCACCTCACCCTGCTGGACTCTGCCGGTGGCCACCACCAGGGGAGGGTTGTCGTCCACGACCACAGGGGCGGGAAGACCTGATCCGGAGATGCGAGCCAGGTCGGCCTTCTCGAGATCGCGCGTCTCTGCGACCGTTGTCAACACCGGTTCTGAAGTCACCTTCGCCAGCAGGAGCGCCTGCTGCCGTGGATAGATGAACTCATACCCGGTCGAGTTGCCCGGGTACCACCAGGTCTTGATGGCCGACGGAGTGTTGGCCGGGGTTTCCATGAAACGAATCTCGGCGTTCTCCGGCGCCTTCGCCAACTTGTTGGGAATCGTGAGGAGCATGGCCAGGGACGTCCTGC
>DASTDQ010000540.1:0-7345 GCA_035710305.1 Vicinamibacterales bacterium
CAGGCAACGGCCGCCCGCCCGCTGCCGGCTGGCTTCGCGCAGCAGCATCACGAGCGAGCTGCCCGCGGACCTCGGGCCGAGCATCGTGCCGGAGACGCCGGGTCCGGCGAGCGCCGACGAGAGCAGCCGGCTCTCGAAGAACTCCGTCACCAGGTCCGCCACCGGCATCGGGATCCACCGCAGCAGCCGGTAGCCGTCTCGCTTCCCGAGCGATCGGAAGCGCCGCCCCGTTTTCAGCAGGCTCCACAGATCGGCCGCCGTCGGCCGATCGATATCCGGAGGAGGCGAGTCGAACGTCGAACCGAGGATCGACGCGATGCGGTCGATTGTTTCGCGAAACTGTGGGTACGCTTCCGCGTCTCGCGCGCTGTGCGCACGCAGCGCCTCCGCGCTTCGGGCCACGTCGTCGAACAGCACGAGTGCCGGACCGTCCGGCTGCGGTGCGCACGCGAGCGCGGGCGACGGAAGGAATTCGACTCGGCGAGACAGATCCATGTCGCCGACGATCTGCTGCTCGAGCAGCAGCTCGTGCGACAGCCCCGGGCAGTGGAAGCCCGGATGGATCTCTGACGTGATCGCGCCGCCGCCAACCCGGGATTGGCGCTCGAGCACCAGCGGCCGTCGGCCGGCTTTCGCGAGGTAGAAGGCGGCCACGAGCGCGTTGTGCCCGCCGCCGACGATGACGACGTCGTGTGCCACGGTTGGGAATCCTAGCAGGCCCGTGCTCGCGTATACTCTCCCGGCTGAGGCTTTCCCGCCCCTGGGAGGCCTTCGGAACTACCATGCCGCTGACGGCCGGGACGCGTCTTGGGCCGCACGAGATCGTCGGCCCCCTCGAGGGCGGGGGCACGGGTGAGTTCTATCGCGCGCGCGATACGCGGCTCGACCGGACGGTCGTCATCAAGGTTCTCCCCCCGCACTGGACAGGCGGCCCCGAATCGAGAGAGCGCCTCGAGCGCGAGGCCAAGATCATCGCCGGCCTGAACCACCCGTCGGTCCGCGCGCTTCACGACATCGGTCGGGAGCGCCCTCAGCCGGCGTCGCCGGGCACCGTTGCGAGCGAGGTTGACGCTAGCGGGGCAGTTGAGCCCGGCGCGGACCAGTCGCCCCCGGTCGCGGAGGAACCCGAGGTCGACTTTCTCGTCCTCGAACATCTCGAGGGCGAGACCGTCGCCGATCGCCTGGCGCGCGCGAGCGCGGGCAGCGGGGTGAAGAAGGCGCCCGCGTTCCGGGTGGACGAAGCGCTGTCCATTGCGATACAGATTGCCGACGCAATCGACAAGGCGCATCAGAAAGGTCTGGTTCATCGCGACCTGAAGCCGGCCAACGTCTTCCTCGTGAAGGGCGGCAAGGCGTCGGACCCTCCCGTTGCGAAGCTGCTCGATCTGGGATTGACGGGTCCAGGTCCGGCTGGCTTCGACTTCGCTCAGCCCAGGGAAGCCGGACACTACGTAGGACTGGATCCAAGCACCCTCCCGACGGTCGCGCCGGGAACGGTCCAAGCGCCCTCGCCCTCCGAGGCCGAACAACTCGATTACAAGGCGCCGGAGCAGGTGGAAGGCAAGGCCGCCGACGCGCGCACCGACATCTTCGCCTTCGGCGCACTCGTCTACGAGATGCTGACGGGGCGGAGAGCGTTCGAGGGAAAAAGCCGCGCCGTGCTGATGGCCGCCATCATGACGGCCGAGCCCGATCCGCTGCTCGCGCTTCAGCCGCAGGCCTCACCCGCACTCGACCACGTCATCAAGCGCTGCCTCGCGAAAGACCCCGACGACCGCTGGCAAACGGCCCACGACCTGTTGATTCAGCTGAAGTGGGTCGCAGGCATCGGAGCGAAGGCAGGCAGAGCCGCAGCGGAGAGCGCGACTGCGCGCACGGTTCGCCTGCTGGTGGCGGCCGCTGTCGTGATGCTGGCTGCGATGGCGGGTCCCGCGCTGCTCTATCTCCGCGGACCGCAAGCCGTCGAGGCCTTTCAGTACCGCTCGCCGGTGGTCGGATTGAACACTGCCGACATCTCGATTTCTCCGGACGGGCGGCTGCTCGCCTTCATGGCACGGCCGAATCAGGGCGAGCCCGCCTCGCTTTTCGTCCGCCCCGTAGGTTCGGTGGTCTCCCGCCGGCTCGCCGGTACCGACGATGCGGGGCTGCCATTCTGGTCACCTGACAGCCGCTACATCGGGTTCGTCGCCGGCGGGAAGCTGAAGAAGGTCGACGAAGCAGGCGGTCCTCCCCAGGAAATCGGTGATGCGCCCGCGTTCAACGGCGGGACCTGGAATCAGGCCGGAGTGATTCTGTTCGGCTCCCCCAAAGGGTTGTTCCGCGTGTCGGCAGAAGGCGGAAAGCCAGAGGCTCTTACTACGCTCGAGAAGGGTGAGACCGGACACTACTGGCCTCACTTCCTCCCCGACGGCCGCCACTACGTATATCTCGCGTGGTCGGCCGAGGCCGGCAGCCGGGCGCTCTATACCGCATCGCTCGATTCGAAAGAGCGCACGCGCCTGATGACCGCCGAGTCGAACGTCGTCTACGCCGAGCCGGGTTTTCTCACCTACCACCGGGAGGCCACGCTCTTTGCGCGGCCTTTCGATCCCGACAAGCTGACGTTCACCGGTGACGACCTGCAGATTGCCGGCGGCTTGTCGTACAACCCGGCAACCGGCCGCGGCAACTTCGACGTGTCGCAGCGCGACGCGCTCGTGTACTTCCAGGGCGATGCGGGCGGCGGAGCCGCGGCTGGCCGCGGGCAGACTGGTCCCACCGTGCAGTTTGGCTGGGTCACACGAACGGGCCAGCAGCTCGGGCCCGCCGGCGTCGCGGGGGTCTATGGTGACATGGACCTTTCGCCCGACGGCAGGTTCGTGGCAGTGACCCGGCAGGATGGTCCCGCCACCGACATCTGGGTGATCGACTGGCAGCGCGCGGCCGTGGCGACGCGGTTGACGCTCGACCCCGGCGACGACATCAACCCCGTCTGGTCGCACGATAGCTCTCGTGTGGCTTTCACGACCTTCCGGAAGGGGAACGCGGACATCTACGTGAAGAACGCCAATGGCGTCGGCGACGAGACACCGCTCCTCGACTCATCGAACAACGAGATCATCGAGGCCTGGTCGCGCGATGGCAGGTACATCGCGTATCTCTTCGGCGGCGCGGACAACGTCCAGGACATCTACGCAATGCCGCTCTTCGGCGACAAGAAGCCGTTCCGTGTCGTGTGGGGCCCCTTCCAGAAGAACGAGCCGCAGTTCTCGTACGACGGAAAGTGGCTCGCCTACACCTCCAACGAGTCGGGCTCGTTCCAGGTGTATGTCATCTCGTTCCCGGCGCTTGACCAGCGGCTGCAGATCACGATGGCGGGCGGCGGGCAGCCCCGCTGGCGTCAGGATGGACGCGAACTCTACTACCGGGGGCTGGACAACCGCATCATGGCCGTGGACTTCACCCCTGGTCCGAAAATTGAGTCGGGAGCGCCACGATTCCTGTTCGCCCCCGTCGTGCGGGCCGACAACACATTCAACCCTACTCGTCACATGCTGGCTGCGAGCCCAGACGGCCAGCGGTTCCTCCTGCGCATCCCCATCGTCGCGACTGGAACTCAGGCGGGAAGACCCCAGGCGAATACCACCTACGTGCCATCGACGGGACAATCCGGCGGCAGGGGGGCCATCTTCACGGGCGCCGCCCGCGGGGGGAGGGGTTTCGCCGCGGGCGAGGCCGGGCTGACAGTCGTCCGCAACTGGACGACGTCTGTGGCGAAGTAGAGCGACATGACGATCCCGCGCGGCACGCGTCTCGGCACGTTCGAGATTCTCGACCTGGTGGGCGCCGGGGGGATGGGCGAGGTCTATCGGGCGCGCGATACACGGCTCGAGCGCACGGTGGCCGTCAAGGTCCTCCCGCCGCTCTGGGCCGAGAGCCCGGACATGCGTCAGCGCTTCGAGCGCGAGGCGCAGACGATCGCGTCGCTGAACCACCCGCACATCTGCACGCTTCACGACATCGGCCGGCACCAGGATCCAGCGAGCTCGGCCCCGGCGATCGATTTCCTCGTGATGGAATTCCTCGAGGGCGAGACGCTGGCCCAGCGGCTCGAACGCGGGCCGCTCGGCCTGGACGAGGCATTGAGGGTAGCGATTGCGATTGCCGACGCCCTCGACAAGGCGCATCGCAAGGGGGTCACGCACCGCGATCTCAAGCCGGGCAACATCTTCCTCGTGCGCGGCGGCGGTGCATCGGATCCGCCGATCGCCAAGCTGCTCGACTTCGGGCTCGCGAAGCTCAAGATCGGCCGATCGAGCGGGTCCGGCGGGATGCTGGCCGCGTCCGCAACGCCGACCAACCCGCAGCTGACCGCGCACGGCGCCATCCTCGGGACGCTCCAGTACATGGCGCCCGAGCAGCTCGAGGGTCTCGAAGCCGACCCACGGACCGACATCTTTGCGTTCGGCGTCGTCCTGCACGAGATGATCAGCGGCAGAAAGACGTTCGAGGGCAAGAGCCGGGTGCTGCTGATGTCGGCGATCGCCACCGCCGAGCCGCCTCCCCTTGCCGCAGCGCAGCCGGCCGTCTCGCCGGCGCTGGACCACGTGGTGAAAACGTGCCTGGCCAAGGATCCCGGCGAGCGTTGGCAGACGGCGCGCGATGTGCTCGCCGAGCTGCAATGGATTGCCGCGGGCGGCGCCGACACCATTGGCTCGACGCCGACATCGCGCACGCGCGAGAGGTGGAGCGCGCGGTCTCTCGGCGTGGTGGCGGCTGCCGCGGTCCTGATTGCCTCGCTGTCGGCCGTCGTCGCCCTTTACGCCGGAAGCGCCGGTGAGGCCGAAGAGGTCCGCTTCCGGTTGCCCATTCAACTGAGCGCCCAGGCCACTCAGGTCGTCGGCACGAACGTCGTGTTCGATCCGGCGAACGTCTCGATCTCGCCCGACGGCCGCTCGATTGCCTACGTGGCAAGGGGGTCGAACAGCGAGCCCTGGGCCATGTACGTCCGACCCGTCGCAAGCGTCACTCCTCGGAAACTCCCCGACACCGACGACGCGACACAACCCTTCTGGTCGGCCGACGGCAACTGGATTGCCTTCGTCGTTGGCGGAAGGCTTCGCAAGGTAGAGGCCTCCGGAGGCCCGCCGCAGGACATCGCCGACGTGGCGGGCTTCTCGGGCGGCGACTGGAACATCGACGGGACGATCATCTTTGGCACGCCGCAAGGACTCTTCCGCGTGTCGGCCCAGGGTGGCAAGCCTGAGCCTCTCACGACGCTGGATCCGAACGAGGCCGGGCACTTCTGGCCGCACTTCCTCCCAGATGGCCGCCGTTACCTCTACCTGGCATGGTCCGGTTCGGAAGGTGGTCGCGCAGTCTTCGCGGGAGCGCTCGACTCGAAGGAGAAGACCCGCCTCATTCCCGCCGAGTCGAAGGCGTTGTACGCCGAGCCGGGCTACCTGGTGTTCCGGCGAGAAGACGCCGTCTACGCGCAGCGCATCGACAAGGCAAGCCTGGCCATTTCTGGCGAGCCGGTGCGTGTGGCGGATGGGGTCACCTCGAACGGCACCAATGGCCACGGTGACTTCGACGTGTCGACGACTGCCGCGTTGGTCTACTACCGGTCGGCCGGCGGCCAGAGTCTCGTCGGCCCTCAATCGGACGGGGCCGACTGGCAGTTGCGGTGGATCGGTCGTGACGGTCAGGACCTCGAGATGGCCGGACCCTATGGTCCATATCGCGGGTTCGAGCTGTCGCCGGACGGCAAACGAATTGCGGTTCATCGGCACGAATCGACCGGCGGCGACGTCGTCGTGATCGAGCCGCGCGGTGCCGTGCTGAATCTGACCGTCGACGCGGCGCGGCACAACTCGATGCCCATCTGGTCGCCCGACGGCGCCCGGGTGGTCTACAGCTCGCTGCAGAAGGGGAAGTGGGGGCTCTACGAGACGCTCTCGAATGGATCGGGTACCGAGCAACTGTTGTACGAATCGGATTTGCTCAAGGTTCCGATGTCGTGGTCGCCGGACGGCAAGCGCCTCGTGTTCTGGGTGCAGGACCCGAAGACCGCGGGTGACGTGTGGGTGCTGACACTCGACGACAACCCCTCGACAGGCTCGGGACAGCCGAAGGGCGCTGGCGGCTGGAAGGCGGCGCCGCTGATCAACTCGTCGTACAACGAGAGCCACCCGCAGGTTTCGCGCGACGGGAAGTGGATTGCGTACACCTCCAACAGGACCGGGCGCAACGAGATCTACGTGCAGCCTTTCCCGACGGGCAGCGGTTTCTACAAAGTATCGGTCAACGGCGGGGACTGGGCCCGGTGGAATCCTCAAGGCAAGGAGTTGTTCTTCCGCGCGCTCGGAAACGGGGCCTTCGTCGGCGACATCCTCGTTGCGCCCTACAGTGTCAGCGGCGCCGCGTTCGAGAATGGCGACCCCAAACCGGTGGTCGAGACCGTCGGACTCAACCTGGCCCACAGCGGCGGCGACTATCACATGTACGATGTGTCACCCGATGGTCAGCGTCTCCTCGTCGTGCAGTTCGTCAACACGCTCGTGACCGTCGCAGTCGGCACCAACAGCCCGGACCCAGACTTCGGCCTCATCGTCGCGCAGAACTGGACCGCCACGATCGAGAAACAGGGTCGATAGGCTCTGGGCTCTCGGCTTTCGGCTCTGGGGCTCGGCACCGCGTGCCCGCCTACGGTTCTCCGGCGGGAGCCTCGGCGAGACCGAGAAAGACGAAGATTGCCCGATTGAGGTGTCTCAGGTCTTCGGGAGCCAGAGAACCGACGCGTCGTCCGACTGGCGGTGCGCAGCCCGGGTGAACGACGTGGATCGGACATCGGGAACCCAGATCTGGACCGGACGAAGTCCCTGCTTCCGGAGCCGCGCTCGGTGCGCGCGGACCTTGTCGCGCGAAGCGGATCGAGCAGCCGTGCCCATCACTCTCCTCCAGAGGTTACATGTAACTTGGCACAGGCGCGGGTCCGGCCAAAGCCGGACGCTACGTACTCACGGTCCGGCTGAAGCCGGACACTACGTACCTTGATTACGCTTCGGCGAGGATCCGCTGCGCCGCGTTCCTTCCCGGCGCGCCCATGATGCCCCCGCCCGGGTGTGTCGCCGACCCGCACATGAAGAGCCCGCTTACCGGCGTCTTGTACTGCGCCCAGCCGGGCGCGGGACGCAGGAAGAACAGCTGCTCCAGCGTCAGCTCGCCCTGGAAGATGTTGCCCTCCGAGAGTCCCCACTCCCGCTCGAGGTCGAGCGGTGTCAGCACCTGCCGATGAAGAATGATCTTCCGCAGATTCGGCGCGTACTCGCACAGCGTGTCGATCACCGTGTCGCCCAACGCGTCG
>DASTDQ010000541.1:0-9248 GCA_035710305.1 Vicinamibacterales bacterium
CGGGAGTCATTTCTTGAGGACACTTCTCCGCAGACTCATAGCGGGTGTCCTCAAGAAATGACTCCCGACCCCCTTTACCGCGCGGCATACGCATTCGACCGTCCGGCCGCGAGCACGTCGCGAAGCGCGCGGCCGGTGTGCGACTCTTCGACCTGAACCACCTGCTCGGGAGTCCCGGCGGCGACGACGCGTCCGCCGGCATCACCACCTTCGGGTCCGAGATCGATCAGGTAGTCCGCCGTCTTGACGACGTCGAGATTGTGCTCGATGACGAGCAGCGTGTGCCCGGCCTCCACGAGCTTCCGGAAGGCGGCGAGCAGCTTCGCGATGTCGTCGAAATGCAGGCCCGTGGTCGGCTCGTCCAGGATGTAGAGCACGCGCTCGCCGCCGAAGGACGACAGGTGCGCGGCAATCTTGACCCGCTGCGCCTCCCCGCCCGACAGCGTCGTCGCCGGCTGTCCCAGCCTCAGATAGCCGAGCCCGATCTCGTCGAGCACCTGCAGGCGGCGAAGCACCTTCGGCGATGTGCTGAAGAACGCCAGCGCCTCGCGCACGGTCATCTCGAGCACCTGGTGTACGGAACGCCCGCGATACTTGACCTCGAGCACACGCGGCTTGAAACGCTTGCCGTCGCACTGGTCGCACGGCACGAAGACGTCCGCCAGGAACTGCATCTCGACGCGCACTTCGCCCTCGCCCTGGCACGCCTCGCATCTGCCGCCGGGGACGTTGAACGAAAAGTGACTGGCCGTCAGTCCCCTCGAGCGCGCGTCCTTGGTCAGCGAGAACAGCTCCCGGATCGGATCGAACGCCTTCAAGTACGTGACGGGGTTCGAACGCGGCGTCCGGCCGATCGGCGTCTGATCGACCAGCGCCACGTCGGTGATGTACTCGAGGCCCTCCAGCCCGGTGTGGGTCCCGACGCGGCGATCCCAGTCGCCCTTCGCCCGCTTGATGGCTGCGTACAGGACGTCGTGCACGAGCGTCGATTTTCCAGACCCGCTCACACCGGTCACGCAGGTCAGCGTGTTGAGCCGGATGTCGACGTCGATGTCCTTGAGGTTGTGCTCGCTGGCGCCCCGTAAACGGATCTTCTGGCCGATGCCCTTGCGGCGCTGGGACGGCACCGGGATAGCCAGCTCGTCCCGCAGATACTTCGCGGTCAGCGACCTCGTGTCCTGCAGCAGTCCCGGCAAGTCTCCCGAGTAGACGACGCGCCCTCCCTGCTCGCCCGCGCCGAGCCCCAGATCGACGACGTGATCGGCGACGCGGATCATGTCCTCGTCGTGCTCGACGACGAGCACCGTGTTGCCCTGGTCGCGCAGCTGCCGGAGGATTTCGATGAGGCGCTGGTTGTCGCGCGCGTGCAGGCCGATGGAAGGCTCGTCCAGCACGTAGAGCGTGCCCACGAGCGCCGAGCCGAGCGACGTCGCCAGGTTGATGCGCTGGGACTCGCCGCCGGAGAGCGTCGAAGACAGCCGGTCGAGCGTGAGGTAGTCGAGCCCGACGTCGCTCAGGAACGTCAACCGGCGCTGGATTTCCCGCAGCACCTTGTCGGCGACAGCCGCCTCCTTTTCCGTGAGCTGCAGCCCGGAGAAGAACCCGCGTCCACCTTCGACCGTGAGCGCGGAAACCTCGTCGATCGTGCGGCCTCCCACGCGGACATCCCGGGCTTCGCGGCGCAGCCGGGCGCCGCCGCAGTCGGGGCAAGACAGGTAGCCGCGATACCGGCTCAGAAAGACGCGGACGTGCACCTTGTATTTCTTCCGCTCGAGCCACCGGAAGAACCCTCTGACGCCCTCGAAGTCGTCGCCGTCCCCTTCGACGGCGAACTGCCGTTCCTCGTCGGTCAGTTCCTCCCACGGCACGTCGAGGCGGACGCCCGACTTGCGGGCGGCGCGCTTGAGCTCGGCAAGCTGCGCGCGGTAATGCGGCTTGCTCCACGGTTCGATCGCCCCCTGGTTGATCGTCTTCGACGGATCCGGAACGACCAGGCCCATGTCGAGTTCGATGATGTTTCCGAATCCGTGGCACGTGGGGCACGCACCGAAGGGGTTGTTGAACGAGAACAGCCTCGGCTGCGGCGTCTCGTAGCCGATGCCGCAGGCGCGGCACTCGAAGCGTTCGGAGAACTCCAGCCGGACCGGGGCCTCTGGGGCCTGAGCCCCGGGCCCTGAAGCCTGATCGATCACCACGGCGAAGGCTGCCCCTCCGCCCTCCCGATAGGAGGTCTCGATCGAGTCGGTCAACCGGCTTCGCACGTCGCCCTCGACGCGCACGCGGTCCACGACGACCTCGAGCGTCGAGCGCGACCGGAGAGCCGCGGTATCGACCTCTTCGAAGACGACCGCCTTTCCGTCGATCAGCAGCCGGCCGTAGCCTCGACGCCGGAGGCCGTCGAGCGTCTCGGCGACGCCGTCGGCTCCATTTCTCGCCGGCTGTTCCGCATCCTCGTCGGCGTCGTCACCGTTGTCACCGTCGGCGCTCGACGGAGGCGGGCCGGTGATCGAGACAACCGGTATGGCGAACCCGATGAGGAGCCGGGTTCCCTCGGGCAGTTCCCCGAGCCGCCGTGCGACGACCTCGGCCGTTTCGCGCACGACTTCCTGCCCGCACTGCCGGCAGAACGTGCGGCCCACACGGGCGAACAACAGGCGCATGTAGTCGTGAATCTCGGTCATCGTGCCCACAGTGGACCGGGGATTCCGCACGCTGTTCTTCTGGCGGATGGCGATGGCCGGGCAGATGCCTTCAATCCGATCGACGTCGGGCTTCTCCATCCGCTCGAGGAACTGGCGCGCGTAAGCCGACAGCGACTCCACGTAGCGGCGTTGACCCTCGGCGTAGATCGTGTCGAAGGCGAGAGACGACTTCCCCGAGCCGCTCACGCCGGTAATGATCGCCAGCGTGCCGGCTGGCAGCGTCACGTCAACGTTCTTGAGGTTGTGCGTCCGCGCACCGCGAACGACGATCGGGTTGCGGGCGCTCCGCGGCTTGGTGACGTCAGGCATCCCCACGGTGGCGAATTCCTTGTGGACCGTAAGGGACCCATGTTACTACACGCAACCGAATACCATTAGGAACACATGCCCGAATCGGGACTGATTCTCACGCTTGCGGGCGGCCTCGGCGCCGCGCTTCTATGCGGGTACGTCACGCAGCGTCTCGGCTTGTCGCCAATCGTCGGATATCTGCTGGCCGGAGTACTGGTCGGGCCCCATACGCCCGGGTTCATTGCCGACCCGCACCTCGCCGAGCAGCTCGCAGAGGTCGGCGTCATTCTCTTGATGTTCGGCGTGGGGCTGCAGTTTCACCTCAAGGAGCTCCTTGCCGTTCGCCGTATCGCGATTCCGGGAGCGATCGCCCAGAGCGGGGTGGCCACAGCTCTCGGAGCGTTCGCTGCGCATGCCTTCGGGTGGACGTGGCCGGCCGCCATCGTCTTCGGCTTGGCGCTTTCCGTGGCCAGCACGGTAGTCCTCGTCCGGGTGCTCTCGGACAGCCGCCAACTCCACACGCAAGCCGGACACATCGGCGTCGGCTGGCTCGTCGTCCAGGACGTGCTCACGGTGATCGTGCTGGTGCTGCTGCCGGCGCTCAAGGGCGGATCCTCTCCGGCCGACGTGGGCATGAGCATCGGGCTGACACTGCTCAAGGTTGCCGGACTCGTCGCCGTTGCGGCGATCGTGGGTCGCCGCGTGATTCCCATCGTCCTCGACCGCGTCGCAGCCACCAGGTCTCGGGAGCTCTTCACGCTCACGGTGCTCGCGCTGGCGCTCGGGTTGGCGGTCGGGTCGGCGGCGGTGTTTGGCGTCTCGGTTGCCCTCGGTGCATTCCTGGCGGGCATGGTCGTGGGCAGCTCCGACTACAGCCTCCGCGCTGCCACCGACGCACTCCCGATGCGCGACGCGTTCGCCGTGCTGTTCTTCGTGTCGGTGGGCATGTTGCTACGCCCGTCGGCGCTCCTGGCGTACCCGGCGTTCACCGTGACTGCGCTGACGATCGTCATCGTCTGCAACCCGCTCACCGCGGCGGCCGTCGCCTGGCTGATGGGCTATCCCATTCGAACGACGGCGACTGTGGCGATGTCGCTGGGGCAAATCGGCGAGTTTTCGTTCATCCTCGTGACGCTCGGCCGAGACCTGGCTATTGTGCCGGCCGAAGCCGTCGACGTGGTCGTGGCCACCGCAATCATCTCGATCACGCTCAACCCGCTCGCCTTCAGGACGATCGAGCCGCTGGCGGAGAAGCTCGGCCAGCTGAGGCTGTTCCGTCGTGACGACACCGAAGCCGCCGATACCGGCGCCTCGTCCTCGCTCGATCCGGAAGGCCGGGCGATCGTCATCGGCCACGGGCCCACCGGCCGCACGGTGACCAGGATGCTTCTCGAGAACGGCATTTCTCCGACGGTGGTCGAGCTCAACATGTCTGTGGTGCGGGAGCTGCGCGATCAGGGCGTGTCGGCCGTCTACGGCGATGCGGGCCGGGCGGAGACGCTCATCTCCGCGGGTCTTCCCCACGCCGCCACGCTGATCGTCAGCGGGGCCGATACCGGCTCGCCGGGCATCATCCAGAGCGCCAGGTCGATCAACCCGACGGCGCACATCTTCGTGCGCAGTCCGTACCTGCGCGACGTCCCGTCACTTCGGCGGGCGGGCGCCGAGCGGGTGTTTTCGGGCGAGGGCGAGGTGGCGCTGGCCATGACCGAAGCTGTGCTGCGTCGTCTTGGCGCGACCCCCGATCAGATCGATCGCGAACGTGCCCGCGTGCGCCAGGAGCTCATGCCAAGCGATCACGACACACCGAAGCAGTAGAGGCGGGTCTTCAGACCCGCCTGGCCTCACACGTTCTTGAGAGCTTCCCTCACACTCAGACCGCTGAGCCGTGTCTTGTGAGTCCGGACGAACCGCTTGACCTCGCGCGGATCGACCCACGCGTACTGACGCAGCGCCCACCCGATGGCCTTGCGGACGAAGAATTCCCGATCGGCCATGTTCGGCTCGATGCACGCGTACAGGAGATCCAGATCGGTGTCCTTCTTGAATCGGATCTGGCAGAGGATGGAGGCGCGTCGCTTCCACATGTTCCGGTCTCGCGACCATCGGCGCATCAGAGGTGACATCGGCCGCGGCTCCGCACGGAGCACATCGCCGAGCTGATGCGTGGCGACTGCGTCCACGTAATCCCACCAGGCGCCCGTCACGATCATTTCCTCGAACAGCGGAATGGCGGCCATCGTGCGGTAAGGCGCGTACGCACGGAGGTCGGTGAGCGCGATGGCCGCGTAGCGCTCCTCCCGAAACGCCGCACCCCTCCAGAGCTCGAGCGCCACGCGGCGCCACTCCGCCCGGGACGACAGCGGATGAGCCGGAAACAGCCGCCGCCACAAGGCCTTCTGGACCGGCCCCGCGACGCCCCGATAGGGCATCGCCGACTTCATGTAGGCCTGCATTCCGCGGGCCCTGGCCGGATCGGATTCCTGCTGGAGGGCGTCGCGAATTGCGCGGACCAAGGCGTGCATCGTAGTAGGCCTCAGGACCCAGGCCTCGGGCCTCAGCGGCCTCGGTGAACCACTAAAGCTGAGGCCTGATTCCTGGGCCCTTCTTCCGGTTCGGCAGTATACTCAAGCGTTCGGACACGGACGGTCTGAGGGCGTTTCGGCTAGGAGGGTTTCTGATGCGCGCATTGATAACGATAGGGCTGGCTGCGGCGCTGGCCGTTGGAGTGAAGGCCCAGAGCACCGAGCTGAAGGTCGGGGACAACGCTCCCGATTTCAGCCTGCAGGCGTCCGACGGCAAGACGTACAAACTGTCGGACTTCAAGGGCAAGCAGGCGGTCGTCGTCGCCTGGTTCCCGAAGGCGTTCACGCAGGGCTGCACGATCGAGTGCAAGTCGCTCGCGGAGAACGGCAGCAAGATCAAGATGTACGACGTGGCGTACTTCATGGCCAGCGTCGACAGCGTCGAAGAGAACACCAAGTTCGCCAAGGCGACGAGCGTGACGCTTCAGGGCCGCGGCGGCGGTCCGTCGACGGTCGTCGAGAAGAAGGAAGCCGACTTCCCGCTCCTCAGCGATCCGACCAAGGAAGTGGCAACGAAGTACGGCGTGCTGATGGCGGGGCCCGGTCTCGCGAACCGCTGGACGTTCTACATCGACAAAGCCGGAAAGATTGCCTACATCGACAAGGCGGTCCGCCCGCCGACGTCGGCCGAGGACATGATTGCCAAGCTCGCCGAGCTCAAGGTTCCGATGAACCACTGACACGACAAGCGAGTCGTTCACACTTCTCGCTTCTCTCTTCTCGGTTCGTGTTCATGTTCGATGTTCGGGCGGGCCACTCTGGCCCGCCCTTTTTTTTGTGGCCGTCATCATCGCGACGGGCGGCTACAATCGCGCTGAATGACCCTCTCGGTCGGCTCGAGAATCGGCCCTTACCAGGTGGTGTCCCAGCTCGGTCAGGGCGGGATGGGGGTCGTCTTTCGCGCTCGCGATACACGGCTCGAGCGGGATGCCGCGCTCAAGACGCTGCCAGACGTCTTTGCCGGCGACCGCGATCGCCTGTCGCGCCTGCAGCGCGAAGCGCAGGTGCTCGCCTCGCTCAACCATCCACACATCGCGCAGATCTACGGGCTCGAGGAAGCCGGCGGCGCCTGCTACATCGCGATGGAGCTCGTCGAAGGCGAGACGCTCGCCGATCGGATTGTGCATGGGCCGATCCCGGTTGACGAGGTCGTCCGGATCGCCCGGCAGATCGCGGACGCCCTGGAGGCGGCTCACGAGAAAGGTGTCGTGCACCGCGACTTGAAGCCCGCCAATATCAAGCTGACGCCGGACGGGCGCGTCAAAGTACTCGACTTCGGGCTGGCGAAAGCAATCGACCACGGTGCCGGCACGACGGCCATGTCGCAGTCGCCGACGCTGAGCCTTGCGGCCACACAAGCCGGCCTCGTTCTCGGGACCGCGGGATACATGTCGCCCGAGCAAGCCAAGGGCAAGCCGGTCGATCGCCGCGCCGACATCTGGGCATTTGGCGTTGTCGTGTACGAGATGCTCGCGGGGCGTCCGGCTTTTTCGGGCGAAACGGTCTCGGAGACGCTGGCGCACGTCATGATGAAGGAGCCGGATTGGCAAGCGCCCTCCAAGGCGCCCGCCGGGCTCGTTCACCTCCTGCAACGCTGTCTCGTCAAAGACCCGCGGGATCGCCTGCAGGCCATTGGCGACGCCCGCATCGAGCTCGATGAGATCTCGAGAACGTCGTCCGAGCACCGGCCGTCGTCGCCGCGACCGAGCGAGCGTTCCCGTGTGCTCGCCTGGAGCCTCGCCTTGCTTCTCGTCTGCTCGGCCGCCGGTGCTGCCGCGTTCGTCTGGTGGCCTCGCGAGGCGGCTGCTCCAGCGCCAATCAGCCGATGGACGCTTCAGCTGCGCGAGGGCGAGAGCATTGCCGCTGGACGGGTGCCCGGCGGGCTCGGCATCGGGAGACCGTCCATCGCACTCTCACCCGATGACCGCTACATCGTCTACGTCGTCGAGCGCGCTGGACAGACGATGTTGCACGTGCGCGCGACCAATGAGTTCGAGGGCAAGCCGATTCCCGGGACCGAAGGAGGCTTCCAGCCGTTCTTTTCTCCTGACGGCCAATGGGTCGGCTTCTTCACGGATACCAAGCTCAAGAAAGCGTTCCTGCAAGGCGGATCGCCCGTCGAGTTGTGCGACGCCGTTCACGTGTACGGCGCGAGCTGGGGCAGCGACGATCGCATCTACTTCGCCGACCGGGAAGCAAACCGGCTCACTCGAATCGCGGCGAGCGGCGGGACGCCCGAGGTGGTGGCCAACTCCAGTGAGGTCGGCACGACGCTGCTCTGGCCCCATGTCCTGCCGGGTTCGAAGGCGGTTCTGTTCAACTCGCCGTTTCCCGGGACCATCAACGTCCTGTCGTTGGAGGACCGGCGCAGCCGCCAGCTCATCGCCGGCGCGAGCGCCGTATACGCGGGGAGCGGCCACATCGTGTTCTCGCGCGGGAGCGACGTCCTGGCGGCGGCGTTCGATCTCGAGCGCGTGGCGATAACCGGGCCGGCGGTGCCGGTGCTGGAGAACGTCCGCGCCGAGGCGAACGAGGCCAGCCAGTTCTCGATTTCGACCCGAGGCACGCTTGCGTACGTCGAAGGAGGTTTCGCGCGACACGCGAACCTCGTGTGGCTCGATCGGCAAGGGCGAGAGACTCCGGTGGACGTGCCGGCCCAGGTCTATGGATCGTTCACACTCTCGCCGGACGGGCGTCGCATCGCGGTCATCATTCCCGCGCAGGCGGAGGGCCAGACCACCGACATCTGGATTTACGATCTCGAGCGACACAACCGGACGCGGCTCGCCGCGCGCGTCCAGACCAATCCGGTTTGGGCTCCTGACGGCAGGGCCGTGTTTCTCGGCCTGGAGCAGGACGGCCCGTCGAACGTCTACCGGCTGGCTGCCGACGGGACCGGCGTGGCGGAGCGGCTGACGGAGAGCCGGTACTCCCAGTATCCACAGACGATTTCGCCGGACGGCAAGACGCTCATCTACGGCGAAGCCACGGCGTCAGGCGATCGCGATTTCTGGTCGCTGAGACTGGATGGCAAGGGGAAGCCGCAGCTGTATCTGCAGACACCGGCGCGAGAAATCTTCGCCGCATTCTCACCCGACGGCCGGTGGCTCGCCTATGTGAATGATGCCGCCGGCCGGTACGAGGTTTACGTCGTCGCGGCGGACGGAACGGGCGACAGGCGGCTGGTGTCCACGGAAGGCGGCGAAGAACCGCGTTGGTCGGCGCGTGGGGATCTCTTCTACCGCAACGGTCAGCAATGGATGGCCGTCGCCGTCGCGCCCGGCGCCGCATGCGGCGCCGGGCGGCCGCAGACGTTGTTTGAAGGGCCGTTTCCCAACCTGCCGGGTTACTCTTACGACGTCACGTCGGACGGTCAGCGGTTTCTGATGGCCCGCGAGGCGGTCACGGGACGCTCCAGGGAAATCCGCATCGTCCTCAACTGGTTCGAAGATCTGAAGCAGCGCGTGCGTGCGGCCGGTCAGTAGCCTCGGACCTTCCTCGTCACGCGACTGCGGCAACGCGTTCCCGGATCTTCGTGGCCATGTCGTGCGCCAGCTTCTCCACCTGCGCCCAGTCGGTCAACTCGTGGTCCCGGCTCGTATCGGTGGGACCGCCCTCCTTCTTCGAGATCTGCTTGACGATGAAGCGGATCAAGAAGTTGTACTGCAGG
>DASTDQ010000542.1:0-7497 GCA_035710305.1 Vicinamibacterales bacterium
TCGGACCGACCGACGACGACGTGACGCGCGAAGCCGTTGCGTCCGTCCTTGGCTTACCGCTGGCAGAGGACCCGGAGATCACGGCCCGCCTGCGCGCGCGCTTCGTGGCGCGCGGCTATCCGGGCCCCATGCCGGAAATCAACCGCCGCCAGGCGATGGTCCCCGCCGGCGCCCGGGTGATCGAGAACCCGCGAGGCAGCGCACCAGGCCTGTGGATCGATCACGAAGATCGAGTCGTGCTTCTGCTGCCCGGCCCCCCGCGCGAGCTTCGCCCGATGCTGACAGACCTGGTGTCGGGACCGCTCCGCGAGAGGAGCTCCGGGAGGTCCCTCGTCAGAAGAGTCGTGCGGGTCGCGGGCCTGATCGAGTCACACGTGGACGAAGCGCTCGCGCCGTTGTATCGCGAGTGGGAGCGTCAGCCGATCCCGGTTGCGGCGACGATCCTGGCGGCGTTCGGCTCGATCGAGCTGCACCTGTCGGCCAGGGCCGAGCAGGCCACGTCGTCCACCTTCGCCCCCCGGGCTTCGGCGGACAAGGCGGGCGAGGCGCTGGACGCGGCCGTCGCACAGATCGTCTCGACGTTGGGCGACGTCGTGTACAGCACCGACGGGCGCCTGCTCGAGAAGGTGGTCGGTGATCTCCTGGCCGGGCGCGGTCTCCACATCGGCATCGCGGAATCGTGCACGGGGGGGCTGATCACGTCCCGGTTGACCGACGTACCCGGTAGCTCGCGCTACGTCGATCGGGCCGTTGTCGTGTACGCGAACGAGGCAAAGACGGAGTGGCTCGGAGTGCCAGCGGCGCTGCTGGGCGAACAGGGGGCCGTGAGTGAGAGCGTGGCGCTGGCCATGGCGGAAGGGATCAGGATCAACGCTCGCGCCGACGTCGGCGTTGGAGTGACCGGCATCGCGGGTCCCAGCGGCGGAACGCCAGAAAAGCCCGTCGGGACCGTCGTAATTGCCGTGTCGATGGAGGGGGATCGGCGCGTCAGGACGTTTCGATTCCACGGTGAGCGCGAACACGTCAAGCTGCAAGCCTCGAATGCCGCGCTCGACATGGTGAGGAGGTTAGTTGATCGGTGAGGCTGTTCATCGCACTCGACGTGGGAGCGGCCATCCAGCGGGCGGCCGCCGCCGTGTCCGAGGAACTGAAGCTGCGAGCCGCGCGCCTGGCGCCGAGGGCGCGAGTGAGCTGGGTGAAGCCGGAGCGCATGCACGTCACCGTCAGGTTCATCGGCGAAGTTGACGAGCGGCAGTTCGCGGCGATCCGTTCCGCGATCGAGCCCGCGCTCTCGGCAGGCAGGTTCGACCTCACGATCCGGGGAATCGGTAGCTTTCCGCCGGACCGGCCGCCACGGGTGCTGTGGGCGGGCGTCGCGGAGGGACTCGACGCACTTCGAGTGGTCGAGCGAGAGGTGGGCGCCAGGCTCGACGCGCTCCGGGTCTCCCGCACCGCGTCGGACTACAATCCGCATCTGACGCTGGCGCGCGTCAAGCATTCCGCAGGCCTGCGCGCGGAAACGCTGTTGGGCGGCCTTGAAAACGTGGTGCTCGGCACGGCCGCTATCGAGGCGGTTACACTGTTTGAGAGCCGGCTGTCCTCGACCGAGCCGATCTACGTCGCGCACGGTCGGACGCTCCTCCGCGCATCATGAACGCCATCGTCGCGGTCGCATTCGGGTATCTGGCCGGATCGGTTCCGTTCTCCTTCCTGCTTTCCCGGCGGCGCGGCGTGGACCTGCGCCGCGCGGGCAGCGGCAACATCGGCGCGTCCAACGTGCTGAGGACGACGGGCGTTGGCGCGGCCGTGGCGGCGATGCTGCTCGATGCCGCGAAGGGAACGGGGGCAGTCGTCGTGGCACAGATGCTCACAGCCGATCTCGCTGTCACGGTGGCAGCCGCGTGCGCCGCGGTGGTCGGGCACGTCTACCCGGTGTGGCTGCGATTTCACGGCGGCAAGGGTGTGGCCACGGCCGCCGGCGCGTTCGCCGTGCTGGCGCCGCTGGCGCTCGCGGTCGCCACGCTCGTCTTCGTTGTGCTCGTGAGCGTCACCCGCTTCATTTCTGCCGGATCTATCGCTGGCGCGGTCACGCTTGCGGTGGTGGCTGCCGTCAACGCTCCGCGCGTCGTGGCCATCGGCGCGGCGGTTGCTGCCTTCGTCGTCCTCTATCGGCATCGCGACAACATGATGCGCCTCGTGGCCGGCACCGAGCGTCGAATTGGCCAGCTCGTGGCCGACGAGACGTCTCGATAGGAGAGATTCCCATTCGACACGTCGCGATTCTCGGGGCAGGGGGCTGGGGCACGGCGCTCGCCGTCCACCTGGCACGCGTCGGCCATCACGCGCGCCTCTGGGCACGGGACGCGGCGCTCGTCGCCGAAATGCGCGCGCGCGGCGCCAACGCCGTGTATCTGCCTGACGTCCGATTCCCGGCGAACCTTACCGTCACGGGCGATCTCGGCGAGGCGCTTCACGCCGCGGACCTCGTGGTCGCGGCCGTACCGTCGCACGGCACGCGCGGGATCCTTCGACGCGCGGCCCCGCACGTCGGCCGTGGATCGATTGTCGTCAGCGCGACGAAGGGGCTGGAGCAAGGTACGCTCTTTCGGATGTCAGAGGTCATCGCGCAGGAGCTCGGCGGCGCGGTGAGCGTGGCGGTGCTCTCGGGCCCGAGCTTCGCGGCCGAGCTGGCGCGCGAACTGCCGACAGCCGTCTCGATCGGGTCGCAGACGGCCGCGGTCGTCGAGAGGGTCCAGCACGAGTTCAAGGCTCCGTACTTCCGTCTGTACGGGACCGACGACGTGGTTGGCGTCGAGATCGGGGGCGCGCTCAAGAACATCATCGCGATCGCGGCCGGCGTGGTGGAAGGACTGGGACTCGGGCACAACGCACAGGCGGGCCTGATTACGCGCGGGCTCGCGGAGATGTCGCGCCTGGCGTGCGCGGCGGGGGCGAAACGCGAGACGCTCGCGGGGTTGACCGGTCTGGGCGACCTCGTGCTGACGTGCACGGGCACGCTCAGCCGGAACCGTCACGTCGGGATCGAGCTCGCGGGCGGACGCGCGGTCGAGGACGTGCTCGCCGGGATGAAGATGGTGGCCGAAGGTGTCCGGACGACGGAGGCCGCGCTGGCGCTCGCGTCGCGGCATGGCGTGGAGCTGCCGATTGCCGCACAGGTCGCGGAGCTGCTCGCCGGTCGCAAGGATCCGAAGACGGCGCTCTACGAGCTGATGCTGCGCCCGCAGCGCGCCGAGGTCGGCTAGAACATTTCTGGTTCTTGATTGGTGATTAGTGATTCGTGATTCGTTGTTGATTGGCGATTCTTGATTGGTGATTGAGTTCTGGTTGGGAGTTGGGGATTGGGCGTTGGGAGTTGACGTGTGGGGTTCTTAGACCGTCTTCGAGAAGGGCTGGCGCGGACGACGCAGCAGATCGTCGGCCGCTTCGAGGCGATCGTCCAGCAGGCCGACGCCGGCGAACATCGCACACGGCCCATCGACGTCGACACAATCGAGGCGCTCGAAGAGCTGCTGATCTCCGCCGACGTCGGTCTCCCCGCGACCGAGGCCGTCGTGACGGCCGTCAAGTCGCGGGCGCGCCATGGCGAGAGCCTTCGGGACCTGGTCAAGGAGGAGATCCGCAAGATCTTCGACCGCGTCGAGGCGCCGGCTCCTCCTGACGGGCATCATCCGCACGTGACGCTGATCGTCGGCGTCAACGGCACGGGCAAGACGACCACGATTGGCAAGCTGGCGAACCTGCTCAAGGCGTCCGGCAAGACGCCGCTGGTCTGCGCCGCGGACACGTTTCGCGCGGCGGCCGTCGAGCAGCTCGAGATCTGGGCCTCGCGCGCGGGCGTGGACATCGTGCGCGCGAACGAAGGGTCCGACCCGGCGTCTGTGGTCTTCGACGCGATCCAGTCGGGGAAGGCTCGCGGGCGCGATCCGATCCTCATCGACACGGCCGGCCGGCTCCACACGCGCGTGAACCTGATGAACGAGCTGGACAAGATCCGCCGCGTCGCGGCGCGGGCGGTGGAAGGCGCGCCTCACGAAGTGCTGCTCGTGCTCGACGCGACTGTCGGGCAGAACGGGCTCCAGCAGGCGCGCGAGTTCACGAGCGTGGCCGGCGTCACCGGCATCGTGCTGACGAAGCTGGACGGCACGGCCAAGGGCGGCGTCGCCGTGTCGATTGCCAACGACTTGAAGCTCCCCATCCGGTACGTCGGGATCGGCGAGGGCATCGACGACCTGATCCCGTTCTCGGCGCAGGACTACGTGGACGCGTTGTTCCAGGACAAGTGGTAGACGACTATCGGTGGATGCGGCGTGCCCTCGAACATGCGCGGCGCGGCCTCGGACGCACGACGCCC
The DNA here is from genome assembly GCA_035710305.1 of Vicinamibacterales bacterium. Taxonomy (GTDB): domain Bacteria; phylum Acidobacteriota; class Vicinamibacteria; order Vicinamibacterales; family UBA2999; genus Gp6-AA40. The sequence goes on from DASTDQ010000542.1 coordinate 4,373, forward strand.
AATCCCGTCGTGGGTGCGTGCGTCGTCTCCGACGAAGGCGTGGTCGTGGGGCAGGGCGCCCACGAACGCGCGGGCGAACCGCACGCCGAGGTCAATGCGCTAGAGGAAGCGGGAAGCCTCGCACGCGGCGCAACGCTGTACTGCACGCTCGAACCCTGCGCACATACTGGTAAGACCGGCCCGTGCACCGATCGGATCATCGCGGCCGGCATCCGTCGGGTGGTGGCGGCCATGGAGGATCCGTTTCCGCTCGTGGGAGGCCGCGGATTCGCGACGCTGCGCGCGCATGGCATCGAGGTGGAGACCGGCATCGGCTACGAGGACGCGGTCCGGCTGAACCAGCCGTTCCTGGTGACGACGCGCAAGGGGCGGCCGTTCGTGATCATGAAGGCGGCGACGAGCCTCGACGGACGGATTGCCGCCGCCGCGGGCCGCCGGACCCAACTCACGTCGACGCGGGCGCTGACGCACGCCCAGTACATGAGAGCCCAGGTGGATGCCATCGTGATCGGCTCGGAGACGGTGCTCGTGGACGACCCTCGTCTGACCGCGCGGGAGGTGTACCGGGAGAGGCCCCTGACGCGAGTCGTGCTGGATCGCCGTCTGCGGACGCCGCCGGCCGCCCGGCTGCTGTCGACCCTCCCGGCGGGACCGGTGATAATACTGACAACGCCGGACGCCGCGCGATCCGCGCGCGCCGGGGCGCTCAGGAACAGGGGTGTCAGCGTGCTCCCGGTTGCAGGGGAAAGCATGACCGCGGCGCTCTCGATGCTGTCGGGCCTCGACGTGCAGAGCGTCGTGCTGGAAGGCGGAGCGCAGGTGCAGCGATCGGCCTGGGATGAAGGCGTCGTGGATTACGTCCAGTTGTATCTCGCGCCGGTCTGGCTCGGTGAAGAAGGCGTCCCGCTGCTCGAGGGCTGCACGTTCTCGCCGATGGCGCTCCTCGAGCGGAGAGTCGAGCAGCTTGGACCGGACGTGCTGATCGAAGGTTATGTTCACCGGCCTCATTGAAGCCGTCGGCGAGGTTTCAGAGATCACGCCCACGTCGTCCGGGTACCGGCTGCGAATCCACACGCCAGAGCGGTTGGGGCTGGAGCCGGGGGACAGCGTGGCCGTCAACGGCGTGTGCCTGACGGCGACCCAGTGTGACGAACAGGGCACGGACGCGGACGTCGGACCCGAGACCGCGCGGGTGACAACGCTCGGCCGCCTCCAGCGCGGGCAGAAGGTGAACATCGAGCGATCGGTTCGCGCCGACGGCCGCTTCGACGGCCACTTCGTTCAGGGACACGTCGATGGCACAGGCGTCGTGAGAGAGGTTCGAGACGACGGCGACTCGCACTGGATCTCGATCGGGATCCCGCCGGAGCTCGAGCCCTTCCTGATTCTGAGAGGGTCCGTCGCCGTTGACGGAGTGAGCCTCACCGTCGCGCGCTTGAGCGAGGCGTGTTTCGACGTCATGATCATTCCGTTCACCTGGGCGAACACCAGCCTGTCGTCGCTGGGCGCGGGCGACCTGGTGAATCTCGAGTGCGACATGGTCGGCAAGTACGTGGCGCGGTCGATGGCGCTGGCCGCCCGCAGCGGGGCGACGACATGACAACGACACCATCGGCTCTCCGGATCGCGAAGGGTGCGCGCCGGCGCGGACCCTTCGCGACGATTGAACAGGCGATCGAGGCCATTCGGGCCGGGCAGCTTGTCGTCGTCGTGGACGACGAAGGGCGCGAGAACGAGGGCGACCTGACGATGGCTGCCGAGAAGGTGACGCCGGAGGCGATCAACTTCATGGCGAGGTACGGCCGCGGCCTGATCTGTCTGGCGATGACGCCGGATCGCCTCGACCAGCTCCAGGTTCCGCTCGAAGTGAGCGACAACTCGTCGCGCCGGGACACGGCGATGTGTGTGTCGATCGACGCGCGCGACGGGACGACGACCGGGATCTCGGCTGCTGACCGCGCCGAGACGATTCGTGTCGCGATTGCCCCCAAGACGCGGCCGCGCGATCTGCAGCGGCCCGGCCACGTGTTTCCGCTGCGCGCCCGGAAGGGCGGTGTGCTGGTGCGGGCCGGGCACACCGAGGCCGCAGTGGACCTTGCGGGGATCGCCGGCCTCACGCCAGCCGGCGTCATCTGCGAAATCATGAACGAGGACGGCACGATGGCGCGGGTGCCCGAGCTGGCGAGGTTTGCCCGGAAGCACGGCTTGCTGATGATGACGATCGCGGACCTGATTCAATATCGCATGCGTACCGAACGGCTCGTGAAGCGGGCGGCATCGGCCGATCTGCCGACGCTGCACGGAGCATTTCGCATCTACGCGTACGAGAGCCTGCTCGACAGCATGACCCACGTGGCACTGGTGCGCGGCGACATCGGCGACGGTAAGGACGTGCTGGTCCGCGTGCACTCGAAGTGCCTGACGGGCGACGTCTTTCATTCGGCCCGGTGCGACTGCGGCCCCCAGCTCGACACCGCCATGCAGCGCGTGGCCAAGGAAGGGCGGGGCGTGCTGCTGTACCTGAACCAGGAAGGGCGCGGGATTGGGCTGGTGAACAAGATCCGCGCCTACGAGCTGCAGGACCAGGGGCTCGACACCGTCGAGGCCAACGAGCGCCTCGGGTTCAAGGCGGACCAGCGGGACTACGGGATCGGCGCGCAGATCCTGAGCGACCTGGGCGTGAGAACGATGCGGTTGCTCACGAACAACCCCCGCAAGTTCGTCGGCCTGCAGGGCTACGGCCTCTCCGTGTCCGAAGCCGTCCCGCTGGAGATTCCCGCCAGCGACCACACGCGGCGGTACCTCAAGACCAAGAAGGACAAGCTCGGTCACAAGCTGTCTACGGTGTAAGTGAACCGCCCGCGCCCCCGCGGCGTCTTGCCTGGGTGAAGCCTGATGCATGAGCGCGCCGAACGCCTTGCGGGCCCCCTCGTGACGGCCAACCGTGAGATCGAGCACGACTTCGAGGCCCGTCTCGGTGATTCCGCAACGCTGGCATTCCGGGTGGCGTACAGCGTGCTCCGGCACAGGGAAGACGCCGAGGACGTCACGCAGGAAGCGTTCGCCAAGGCGTACCGCAGGTTCGGCCAGCTCCGCGATCGCGATCGGTTCCGCGCCTGGATCGT
>DASTDQ010000543.1:0-21495 GCA_035710305.1 Vicinamibacterales bacterium
GTCGGCCATGGCCGACGCCAGGGCGGCCGACGTGATCGAGGCGTCCGCGCTCGCGAGCGCCTCGTCATCAACGTGCAGGGCGCGGTCAGCCCCGCGCGCCAGCGCCTCCCGTATCACCTGCTGCACCCGCGCGGGGCCGGCAGCGCAGGCGACGACCTCCCCGCCCTGCTTCTCGCGCAGCCTGAGCGCCTCTTCGAGCGCGAACGCATCGGGCTCGTTCAGCTCGAAGCTGGCGTCCTGCTCGCGGATCCAGGCCTTGTCCTCTCTCAGCCGCGGCTGCCATTCCCTCGTGGGGACCTGCTTGATGCACACGGCGATCTTCATATCGTGGGTCTCTCAGCTCCACGCAGCCACGGAGTCGCTACCCTTCGAATTTCTTGAACAGCAGCGCGGCGTTGGTGCCGCCGAAACCGAAGGAATTCGACAGCGCGTACCGAATCGACATCGGCCGGCCCTTGTGGGGGACGTAGTCCAGGTCGCATTCCGGATCCGGATCGTCGAGGTTGATGGTGGGCGGCGCGACCTGATGGTGCACGGCAAGCGCCGAGATGCCGGCCTCCAGCCCGCCGGCGCCGCCGAGCAGGTGCCCCGTCATCGACTTGGTCGACGACACGGCCATCTTGAAGGCGTGGTCCCCGAACAGCTTCTTGATGGCGAGCGTCTCGAGACGATCGTTGTACGGCGTGGACGTCCCGTGCGCGTTGATGTAGTCCACCTCGTCCGGTGGAATCCCGGCCTTGCAGACCGCCTTCCTCATGACACGCACGCCGCCGTCGCCGTCCTCAGAGGGCGCCGTGATGTGATACGCGTCGCCCGACATCCCGTAGCCGACGACCTCGGCGTACACGCGGGCCCCTCGTTTGCGCGCAAAGTCGAGCTCCTCCAGGATGAGGATCCCGGCGCCCTCGCCGATGATGAACCCGTCGCGATCCTTGTCGAAGGGCCGGCTCGCGCCGCGCGGGTTGTCGTTGCGCGTCGACAGCGCGCGCAGCGCGCCGAACCCGCCGACGCTCATCGGCGTGATCGCGGCCTCGGATCCGCCGGCGATCATCGCTTCGGCGTCGCCGCGTCTGATGATTTCAAACGATTCTCCAATGGCGTGCGCGGAGGCCGAGCAGGCCGTGCACGTCGCCAGGTTCGGCCCCTTGGCGCCGAACCGGATCGAGACCTGGCCCGCCGCCAGGTTGATGATGGCCGAGGGAATGAAGAACGGCGAGATCTTCCGCGGTCCGCCATTCAGCAGGGCGCTGTGCTCACGCTCGATGGTCTGGAAGCCTCCGATCCCGGAGCCGATGAAGACGCCGATGTCGGGGGCGTTCGATGGCGTGATCTCGAGCCGCGAGTCGTCCATCGCGAACTGCGACGCGGCGACGGCGTACTGGATGAAGACGTCCATCTTCTTGACGTCTTTCTTGTCGATGTAGTCGAGAGGGTCGAATCCCCTGACTTCGGCCGCGATCTGCGCTGCGAACCCCGTGACATCGAACTTCGAGATCCGATCGACCCCGCTCGTCCCCGCCACGAGCGCCTTCCAGTTGGCGTCGGTGCCGATGCCGAGCGACGACACCAACCCGATGCCGGTGATGACGACCCGCCTGCTCACTGCCCCTCCGCCTACTTTTTCTTGCCGTGAGCCTCGATGTAGTCGATGGCTTCCTTGACCCGGGTGATCTTCTCGGCGTCCTCGTCCGGGATCTCGATCCCGAACTCTTCCTCGAACGCCATCACGAGCTCCACGGTATCGAGCGAGTCGGCCCCAAGGTCGTCGACGAACGACGCGTCCGGCGTCACTTCCTCTTCGTCCACGCCAAGCTGCTCCACGATGATGCCCTTCACCTTGTCTGAAACCGCCATTCAATCCTCCCGTTCGGTTGGTAGTTGGTGGTTGGTGGTTGGCGGCGCGTGGGATCCTCCCACCATCCACCCTCCACCATCCATCAACCGAGCTACATATACATGCCGCCGTTGACGTTCAGGACCTGACCTGTAATATACGCTGCCTCATCCGACGCGAGAAAGCAGACGGCGGCGGCGATGTCCTGCGGCGTGCCCAGACGTTGAAGCGGAATCAGCGACGTCCATTCCGCCTGGGCCTTGTCCGACACGGCCCTGGTCATGTCGGTGTCAACCAGCCCCGGGGCGACCACGTTGACCGTGATGTTCCGCGAGGCGACTTCCCGCGCCAAGGCCTTGCTGAAGCCGATCAACCCGGCCTTGGATGCCGCGTAGTTCGCCTGGCCGGCGTTGCCCATCTGTCCGACGACCGAGCTGATACTGATGATGCGGCCGGCCCGGCGCTTGATCATCGGTTTCAGGACCGCATGAACGCACGTGAACGCGGCCGTGAGGTTGGTCGCGATCACCTCGTCCCACTCCTCTCGCTTCATCCGAAGCATCAACTGGTCGCGGGCGATGCCGGCGTTGTTGACCAGCCCATCCACTCGGCCGTGGCGGTCGATGACCCCAGCCACGAGAGCCTCGACCGAGGCGCCGTCGGTGACGTCCACCGTCGCCCCTTCCGCATGCCCGCCGGCCTGGCGGATGCCTTCGACGACCGGCGAGGCATGATCCCCGCGTGCCGCCGCAACAACGTGCGCGCCGCGCGAGGCCAGCGCCTCGGCGATGCCGCGGCCAATACCCCTGGACGCACCCGTCACCACGATCACTTTTTCACCTAGTTCGAACATGCCGCCATGACCGAATCGAGGTCGTCGGGAGAACCAAAACGCACGATACGCGCGTCGGCGTGGATCTTCTTGACCATGCCGCCGAGCACGTTGCCAGGGCCCACCTCAACATACGTGGTGACGCCTTCCGACGCAAGGCAGTGGACGACCGCCTCCCACTGCACCGGCGCCGACACCTGTTTCACCAAGGCATCAATGGCCGGAGCCGCGTCACGCTTCGGTGTTCCATCGATGTTGGCGACGATCGGCATGCGAGGCTTCTGCACCGTCAACGCCCGCAGTTCCGGCTCGAGCCGCACCTCCGCGGGCTTCATGAGCGCGCAGTGAAACGGCGCGCTGACCGACAGCGGAATCACCCGCCTGGCGCCGAGCGCCTTGGCGCGAGCCGACGCGCGCTGCACGGCACGGGCGTGCCCGGCAATGACGACCTGGCCCTGCCCGTTGATGTTCGCGGGGCTGACGACCTCGTTCTCCGCGGACTCCTCACAGGCCTGACGCACCACGTCGAGGCTGGCGCCGAGGATCGCCGCCATGGCGCCCTCACCAACCGGCACCGCCTCCTGCATGAATCGGCCGCGCCTCCGGACCACGCGCACGGCGTCGCCAAGCGGGAACGTGCCGGCCGACACATGGGCCGAGTACTCACCCAGGCTGTGGCCGGCCACGAGCGACGGCCGCACGCCCCTCGTCTCGAGCACGCGGTACGCGGCGATGCTGACCGTCAGGATCGCCGGCTGCTGAATCTCGGTGAGGGTAAGACGGTCCTCTGGGCCCTGAAAACACAGCTCGCTCAGCGCGGGCGACGGGTGCGCGGCGTCGGCAAACGCCGCGTCGGCCTCCTCGAAGGCCGCTCGCGCCTCCGGATACGCCTCGACGAGCGCTTTCCCCATTCCAACCTTCTGGGACCCCTGTCCGGGGAAGATGAAAGCAATCACGTCGCGCGTCGAGAGGACGTCTGAGCGCTATTCTTCCTCGACGGCCCTGACCGGCCGCGAGTTGTAGTAGCCGCAATGAGGGCAGATGCGATGCGGCGCCTTCGGCTCCTGGCACTGCGGGCACAGCCCCGTCGTCGCGGCACGCAGGGCGTCGTGCGTGCGCCTCTTCGCGGTGCGCGTCTTGGAGTGTCGGCGTTTCGGATTTGGCATGATCTCGGTCTTCAGTCTACGGTCTACGGTCTCCGGTTACTTCAACTCCTTGAGCGGCGCGAGGCGCGGATCCTCCCACTGCGTCGTGCACTGGCACGTCCCTGTGTTCAGGTTCCTGCCGCACTGCGGGCACAGCCCGACACACCCGTCCTGGCACAACGGCTTCATCGGAAGCGCCAGGTAGAACTGCTCGCGAAGCAACTCGTTCAGGTCGATCTGATCGTCCCGGTAGTAGCTCGTGTCGAGATCTTCCTCGGCCACTTCGCGCTCGTCTTCGTTGGCGAGCTCCGACGCCGGCAGGTACCTCAAGTCGAACGATCCGTCAAAGGGCATCCGGAACGGTTCCAGGCACCGGCTGCACGCGAGCTCGAGCACGGTCTGCGCGCGTCCAGCGAGACGAAACCTGTCCTTGTCCTTGTGGATGTCGAGGTCCACTTGAACCGGCGCCACGACCCGGTATGCATCGTCGTCCTGCCCGACCTCGACGGGCTCGAACGTGCGCCCGAAGTGGCTGACAGGCTGGCGATACCGGGTGAGGTCCAACTGCATGGCCGCCCCCCTCCCGCGAAATTTCCGCGAAAGGCGACCTGCAATTATAGCTTAGAGCTGATTCCAGGCCATGGGCCCGACCCACGGCTTGGGGATGAACAAGCGCTCGAACAGCGAGACGGCGAAGCGATCGCTCATGCCGGCGAGAAAATCGCGGGCGGCGACGTCGAGCCCATCGGCCTCGATGATCCGCTCGTCGAGAAGGCCCGCGGGACGCTCCCGGACGCGCTCCCACAGCCCTCCAAGGATTCCCGTGGCTTTCTTGAACTCCGCGGTCGCAGCCTCGTTTTCGTAGACAGCCTCGAAGAGAAACGCCCGCATGCGCAGCGTAGCGGACAGCACCTGCTCGCTCATGCGGATCTCGGCAAGGCCGCCGGCCTGCGTTTCCATGACCACGTCCTTGACCATCCGTGCGATTCGGGCGGACGAGGTCCTTCCAAGGACGGCGACCGCATCTGCCGGAAGGTCGGCGTCCTGCAGCACGCCGGCACGCACGGCATCGTCGATGTCATGGTTCACGTAGGCGATGAGATCGGCCACACGCATGATCTGCCCCTCGAGAGTGGCCGCCCGCTTCGAGGGATCGAGTCCGACCGGCGATCCTTCCCTCCCCTTCGAATGCCGGCCGATGCCGTCGCGGACCTCCCACGTGAGGTTGAGACCCCGGCCGTCGTTCTCGAGGACGTCCACGACCCGCAGGCTCTGCTCGTAGTGGCGGAATCCGCCCGGCACGAGGGAATCGAGGACGCGCTCGCCTGCGTGCCCGAACGGCGTATGGCCCAGGTCGTGGCCGAGCGCGACCGACTCGGTCAGCTCCTCGTGAAGACGGAGCACCTTGGCGATCGTGCGGGCGATTTGCGAGACCTCGAGCGTGTGCGTGAGCCGCGTACGGTAATGGTCGCCCTCGGGGGCAAAGAAGACCTGCGTTTTGTGTTTCAGCCGGCGGAACGCCTTGCTGTGAATGATCCGGTCGCGGTCGTGCTGAAACGCCGGCCTGACATCGTCCTCCGGCTCGCTCTTGAGACGGCCGCGCGACTGGGAGCTCTTCGCCGCCTGCGGCGCGAGCGTCTCGCGCTCGCGCTGCTCGAGGGCCTCACGGATGCTCGACACGCATGTCCTCCAGGAAGCTGGTGCCGTTTGCCAACGGACCCACGCCGAAGTTGGTGGCAAGCGTCTGCCCGAGATCCGCGAAGGTCCGGCGCGTCCCCAGATTGGCGCCGGGGCGCACGCGCGACCCGGTCAGCAGCAGCGGCACGTGTTCTCGCGAATGATCGGTGCTCGGTGTCGTCGGATCATTGCCGTGGTCGGCCGTAATCGCAAGCAGGTCGTCGCCGCGGAGCCGGTCGAGCAAAGCCGGGAGGCCCGCGTCGAAGCGCTCGAGGTTTGCGGCATACCCCACTACGTCGTTCCGGTGGCCGAACACCGTATCGAAGTCCACCAGATTGGCGACGATGAGTCCCCGGGGCTCGATGTCCATCGCGTCGCGCAGGGCGGCCATCCCCTCCTGGTCGCTGGCCGTGTGTACCGTGCGCGTGATGCCGCGACCGGCAAAGAGGTCCCGCACTTTTCCGATGGACACGACAGGATCCCCCCGTCGGGCGATCAAATCGAGCAGGGTGTCGCCGGGGGGCGTGAGCGCGTAGTCGTGGCGGTTGGACGTCCGCGTAAAGGATCCGGCTGCTCCAACGAAGGGACGCGCGATGACGCGCCCTACGCCCAGGCCGCGCCCTGCCAGGTCGAACGCGATCTCGCATATCCGGTACTGCTCCGACAGCGGAATCACGTCCTCGTGCGCGGCGATCTGAAACACGCTGTCAGCCGAGGTATAGACGATGGGCTTGCCCGTGCGAAGATGCTCGGCGCCCAGCCGATCGATGATCTCGGTGCCGGACGCCGCAACGTTTCCGAGTGTGCCCCGGCCGATCTTCCTTTCGAACGCCTCGATGACCTCGCGCGGAAACCCGGAGGGATACGTGGGAAACGGCCGATCCAGCACGATGCCCATCATCTCCCAGTGTCCGGTCACCGAGTCCTTGCCCGCCGAGGCCTCGGCCATGCGGCCGTAGGCCGCGCGCGGGTGATCGACGGACGGCGCACCCAGTTCGACGAGGCGACCGAGGCCGAGCGACCGGAGATGCGGGATGCGCAGCGGGACTCGAGCGGCGATATTGCCAAGCGTGTTGCTGCCCGCGTCGCCGTAAGACGCGGCGTCCGGCAACTCGCCGCATCCCACGCTGTCGAGGACGATCAGGATGACGCGCGGAAAAGGAATCAGGTCAGGAATGCTCTGCGCAGGCACGGCGCGCTAAGAGGTGGTCGCGAACGCGTTGCAGCGTCTCCGGCCGTTCGCCGGGTCCATCGAACCAGATAAGGTTAGGCTCTTTGCGGAACCAGATCAACTGCCGCCTGGCGTAGCGCCGGTTCTCCATCGCGATCAGCTGTCGCGTCGCCGCCTCGTCCCGCACGCCTCGCAACATCTCCATCACCTGCCTGTAGACCAGACCGCCGAAAGGGCGTGCGTCCGGGGGAACGCCTCGCGACAGCAACGCCTGCACTTCCGCCACGACGCCACGCGCAAACTGCTCGTCCACTCTGCGCGCGACCCGCTCTGCCGTCGCCGCCGCAGGCAGCCGCAGCGCCACGGCGATGACCTCGCAGTCCGCGATGAGCGAAGCCGTCCGCTCGAAATGCGCGGTGAGCGGCTGGCCGGTCGCGTAATACACCTCGAGAGCCCGGACGAGCCGCTTCCGGTCGCGGGGCATGATGCGCCTGGCCGACGCCGGATCGACCGACTGCACAAGACGGTGCAGGCGCTCGGGCCCCTTTCGCGCCGCCACCCTGTCGAGCCGCGCGCGCAGTTCGGGGTCGGCGCCAGGACCCGGGAAGAGCCCGCGAGTCAGTGCTCGGTAGTAGAAGCCGGTTCCTCCAACCAGAATCGGCAGCTTCCCGCGCCCGTGGATGGCCCGGATCGCCCGTTCCGCGTCGTGGGCGAACCGCGCGGCCGTATACGACTCGGTGGGATCGGCGATGTCGATGAGGTGATGCGGGATTCCTCGCCGCTCCTCGGCGGACAGCTTGTCAGTGCCGATGTCGAACCCGCGGTACACCGCCGTCGAGTCGCAATTGATGATTTCACCGTTGCAGCAGGAGGCCAGTGCCAAGCCCAGGGCGCTCTTGCCGGACGCGGTAGGACCGAGGACGGCGAGGACCTTGGCCAACGATCAGGCGAGCCTGATGAAGACGTACACGATCAGCGCCGCGAAGAGCAGGATCAGCCCGAGCTGTTGAGATCTCGTGGGGAGTCGGGAGTTGGGCCGCCTCCGCGCCGAAGGCGCTTCGGCGAGCCGCGCCGGAGCCTTGGCGTTGGCGGGCGTTGGGAGTTGACTGGATCTGTCCACTGCTCTTCAGTTCAGCGGCGGATTCTCGTTGTAGTAGAACGTGACCGTGAAAAACGCCTTGGGCTCCGGATACTCCGTCGGGAGCGGCTCGGTCGGGTTCGAGCCGGAGATCGCGTTGTGCGCCGCGAGGTTGAACGCGTTGATGCTGGACGGCGACACGACGGTCAGGTCGGTGATCCGCCCGTCCTTGTGGATGTTGAACTGCAGCACGACGCGTCCGTGGAACGTCATGGCGGCATAGGGCACGAACCAGTTTCGTCGCACCTGTGCGACGAATCGGCGCAGCCACGGCCCGAATTCCACACCCTTTGTGTCGAACTGAATCGTCGCGCCCGGATCGGTGACGCCCCCTTGTGGATTGTTGAAGGTCTCGTTCTGTACGTAGCGCTCCAGGTTCTTGAGCGCGTCGCCGAGCGCTCCCGGGGCCGGACGGGATATCGTCGGGGAACGACGGACGCCAAGATCGGCGGGCGGGAGCGCTTCGGCCACCTGCTCCTCCGGCTCCGGGGCGGGGGGTTGGGTGTCGGGCTTCACCGGAGTCTCCACGCCGCGTGCGCGTTCCGGCTGGTTGGCCTCGGCCCGTTCCGGCGAGTTTCCGCGCGCAAACGGCAGCGGGTTCTGCGGCTTGAGTGCGCGCTCGCGGGCCTGTGCCTCCCGGTCCGCATCCGACAAGGGGGCGCGAGGCGGCGGGCGCAACGCCTCGAGGTCCACTCTCGGCTGCACGAAGACGAACCGCCGTTCCGCGCTCTCTTCCTCCAACCGGCGCTGGAGCTCCTGCCGGCGTGCCTCCAGTTCCTCAGGGCTTGGATCGAACAGATGCAGGCGGGGACCAAACTGGAAGAGGGCGATGATCACCGCGTGGACGATAAGGGACAGCAGCACGCCGTCGCGTACCGAAATCGCGTTGCCGACGATGAGCTCGTCCTGGTACCGGTCGTCGAAGTCGAAATGTATCAAGAGATTGAAAGCAAATTATACCTGTCGCCTACAGGCTGACGCCCACTGACCTCGTATCGGCTGGAGGCGGAAACTGCTGGGGGCCTGCTATTCCCGGACGGCCGTATATAGGTAGACGACGCCGAAGGTCAGCGGGACTGCAACGACCTGGCCGAACCCCGACTGTCGCAAGAGGGCCACGAACTCGGCCGGAGGCGGAAAGGCGCCTACCGACGCCGGGAGATATGAATACGCACCCTGGTGGCCGGACACGAACCGGCCAATCGCCGGAAGCACGTTGGAGAAGTACCAACGGTAGATTGCCCGGAGGCCCGGAAGGGCTGGAACCCCGAATTCCAGGATGGCCAGGCGGCCCCCGTAACGAAGCACCCGGGCAAGCTCCCGACATGCCACGCCGGCCTCCGCGACATTGCGCACACCGAAAGCGACGGTCGCGGCATCGGCACATGAGTCGCCTGCGGGAATCCGCAGCGCGTCTCCACGAACCAGCACGATACGGCGGTCCTCGCCCGCGGAACGCACCTTCTGCAGGCCGAGTGCGAGCATCGCGGCCGCGAAATCGACACCCAGTACCCGGGCCGCCGTCCCCGACGGCCCCGTCCCAGCGCCTCGACGCGCTTCGAGCGCGACGTCCGCCGTGCCGGTGCAGACGTCCACGAGCGTCTCGCGGCCCGTGAGCCGAAGCGAAGCAATCATCCGGCGGCGCCAGCGTCGATCGATTCCGGCGCTCAGGACGTGATTGAGGAGGTCGTACCGCGGGGCGATCGCATCGAACATGCTTGCGATGCGGTCGGGTGACTTGTCGGGTGCCTGGTCAGCCACGGAGATCACGATGGGTGGCTACCCGACATAGAGCGCCAGCGCGGTCACCACGAAGTAGACGATCCCGACCCACCCGTTGAGATCGAAGGCCCTCTTCACCTGCGACAGGTCGTCGTCGCTTACGAGCGACTGCTCGTAGACGAGCAGCACGGCGACGACCGCGACGCCAACGAGATAGAGCTCGGGGAGGCTGGCTGCCCACCACAACGCCGCCATGGCCAGCACCGTCACGGCGTGCATCACCCGCGAGAGCCTGATGGCGTTTCTGACGCCGAACGTGGCGGGGATCGACCTCAGGCCGTGCGCGCGATCGAAGTCAACGTCCTGGCAGGCGTACAGGATGTCGAACCCGCCAACCCAGAGACCGATGGCGAGGCCGAGCAGCCATGGCTCGGCGCCTCCGCGCCCCCCGGCAGCAATCCAGCCGCCGACAGGCGCCACGGCGAGCGCAAGGCCCAGAAACATCTGCGTATAAGTGGTGTACCGCTTGGCCAGCGAATACCAGAACACGATCGCAAGCGCGACGGGCGACAGCAGCAGGCACAGGGTAGACAACCGCGACGCGGCGTAGACGAACACCGCCGAAGACACGACGACGAAGCTCACGGCCTCCCGGCGCGACATCCTGCCCTGCGGCAGCTCACGCATCGCCGTTCGCGCGTTGAGCGCGTCGAGCCTCGCATCGACCAGCCGGTTGAAGCCCATCGCGGCGCTGCGCGCGCCAACCATGCAGACGACAATCCACGCGACCTGCGACCAGGAGAACGGGTTCTCGCGCCACGCCAGGAGCGCCCCGGTCAACGCAAACGGGAGCGCGAAGACCGAGTGGCTGAACCGGACGAACGAGAAATAGGTCGTCAGCTTATTCACGAGGTTGCCGGCGGAAACCCGCTCCTTCTGATTGCCCCCGGCTCGACTTCGGAGACGAGGAATTCTTCCACATCTGTCACACGTCTTGGCGGCATTGTCACCACGGCGAACGACGCATACTTGCCGACCTCGATGCTGCCGAAATCGCGATCGAAGCCCAGGGCACGGGCTCCCGTGAGCGTGGCGCTCTCGAGCAGCCGCCGCGCCGGCACGCGCGGTGCGATGCGCCGCGCCTCGGCCAGCTCGTTGAACATGTTGAGATCGGGCGCGCTCGCAAGACTGTCGGTCCCGATGGCGACATCGACACCGGAGGCGTAGAAGGCCTCGAGTGGAGGTGAGCCGGCGCCGACGTGGACGTTGCTTCGTGGACACGACACGAGCGTCGCGCCGATGGTCTTGAGCCGCGCGAGATCGTCCCCGCCGAACTGCACGCCATGCACGACCAGGGTTCGGGCGTCGAGGAAACCGAGACCCGCGAGGTACTCCACCGGTGATCCACCGGGAGGCCGCCAGGCGTCCGTCCAGACACCGAGCCGTTCCAGCATCGCGCGGGCGGGTCCCGTACCGTCTCGAAGGAACTGGACCTCCTGCGCCGACTCGCCCAGATGAACCGTCGTCACGGGGTGCGGGTGTGCGTCCACGTCGCTTCGGATCGCCTTGAACAGCTCCGGCGAGACGGAATATGGGGCGTGCGGCGCGAGACCGATGCGGACATCATCTGCGCCGGCGCGTGCCGCGTCCACGGCCCTGCGGGCTTCAGCGATCCGGCCTGGCACGTCCGGCAGGTTGAACCCGGTCAGCTCGTGAAAGACGTGCGCCGACAGACGCGCCTCTCTGAGCAGGGGCACAGTCGCGAGCGAATTGCTCACGTCGCCGACAAGTCCCGTCCCCGTGGCCTTCGCCTGCTCGATGGCGTGCCGCGCGGCGTCCAGGATCGGACTCGCAAACGGATCCGCCGTCGATGCGCGGCGCACCGACATCAGCGTCGTGACCCAGTCGTTGAAGGTGGCCGCAGCAGGAACGCGGCCTTGAAGAAACGACAGCTCGATGTGCGTATGCGCGTTCACCAGCGCGGGCAGCACGGCAACCCGGCCGAGCCACGGGGCGTGCTCGGAGCCCGTGGTCGAAACGTCTTGAATCCGCAAGTTGCTGTCGACGGTGACGAATCCGTTGCGAATGGGCTCGCCCGCGATCGGGACGATCCACTGGGCACGGAACGTGAGCATCGGCTGTCGGCGGCGGTCGGTTACTGTGTGAGACGGAGCGTCTTGCCCGCGCGGCTGCGGGCCTCGTAGTTGCGCAGTTCGTCCGGCACGGAGGTGTCGCCGTCGGCCCGCGCCGTCGCGAGCGCCAGCATGCGCGGCACGTCCCGCTCGCGGAAGATGGGATCGCCGAGAACGTCGTAGTGCATGTTGCGGCGCTTCGGGACGAAACCGGCGTCCTCGATGTTCACCACGATCTCGAGCTCGTCCATGCAGTAGGCGGCACCCGCCGCTCGGACGACGTTCTCCTCGATCATCACGCTGCCCATGTCGTTGGCGCCGTAGGCAAGGCTCAACTGCCCCACTTTCCCCCCCTGGGTCACCCACGAGGCCTGCAGGTTGTCGAAGTTGTCGAGCACGATCCGCGAGAGCGCGAGAGTGCGGAGGTAGTCGATGCCGGTCTCCTCGAACCCGCCGTGCTCGGTGTGCTCCGGCTGATAACTCCAGGTGATGAAGGCCGTGAAACCGCCGGTCTCGTCCTGCAGATCGCGCAGCCGCATCAGGTGCTCGATCCGTTCTTCATCGGTCTCGACCGTCCCGTACATCATCGTGGCCGTCGTCCGCAGCCCCTTCTTGTGCGCGTGGCGCATCACGTCGATCCATTCGTCGGAGGAGGCCTTGGTGTAACAGTTCAGGAGCCGGCGGACCCGGTCCACGAGGATCTCCGCGCCGCCGCCGGGGATGCTGTCGAGCCCGGCCGCGACGAGACGGTCGATCACCGCCGGCACGGGTAGTTGATTCAGCCGCGAGATGTGCAGCACCTCCGGGGGCGACAGCGCGTGCAGCTTGAAGTCGGGATAGCGGCCTTTCACCGCGCGGAAGAGATCCTCGTACCACGCAATCGGCAGGTCGGGGTTGTGACCTCCCTGCAGCAGCAGCTGGTTGCCGCCCACGGCAATCGTCTCGTCGATCTTCTCGAAGATTTCGGCGAAGCCGAGCACGTAGCCCTCGCTCGAGCCCACCGGCCGGTAGAACGCGCAGAAATTGCAGCGCGCTACGCAGACGTTGGTGTAGTTGACGTTGCGATCGATGATGTAGGTGACGATTCCGTCCGGATGCCGGCGCTGCCGGATCGAGTCGGCGAGCCGGCCGAGCAGATGCGTCGGCGCCTCCCGATACAACTCCAGCGCTTCGGCCGCTGACACACGGCCGCCGTCCATCACCTTTGAAGCGATCCGATCGATCATCAACCGCTCCGCGCCCTCAGAAGAACTCCACCGTGCGCCGGCGCGGCGCCACGCCCAAGTCGGCCGCGTAGTCGAGAAAGAGCTGGAGTCCCGACGCTTCGTCCGCGCCGAGCTCGTACTTCACATTATCCCTTAGGTAGGCGGCGGCCCTCGCGGCACGAGCGGCGTCGCCGCGGCCGTACTCCGACGCGATGGCATCAGTTGCCGCCAGGCCATCCACCTGGGCGCGCTGCAGGGCGCTCACCACGCCCTTGTCTGCCGCACCAGGCCGGCCGGTCCACGCCGCGTAGACGAACGGCAGCCCCGTCATCGCCGTCCACTCCTCGCCGAGATCGATCTTGCGCAGGCCGAGCGCCTCGTGCGGCGCATCGAACGCCGGATCGCCGATCAGCAGCGCCGCGTCGCACGCCACGGTCATCGCGGCCAGGTCCGGGCCATGCGGCACGAAGCTGGGGGTGATGCGGAAGCGATGGCGGCACAGGATCTGAATCAGCGCGACCGACGTGCGCGAGCTGGAGTCGAGTGCCACGTGCCGGACGTCCTCGATCGGCCGGCGCGTGTACAGCGCCACCGACGCGACCGCGCCTCGCGAGCAGACGCCGATCCCCGGGACGAACCGGTAGTCGGACGACTGCAGGTACTCGACCGACGGAATCAACCCGAGATCCACCTCGCCACGGTGCAGCAGCGCCGAACACACCGACGGCACGTCGTAACGAACGCGCCAGCGTCCGGGATCGCGATCGAGCGCCCAGGTGAGCGGGCGGGCGTTGAGGTACCCCACCGCGCCGATGCGGACGTGCGTCATCAGCTCAGCGCCGCGAACCGGCCGTCGCGCTCGACCGGAATCAGGCCCGCCGCCTGGATATTGCGCCTGATCTCCTCGAGCGGCGCCCGCCGTCGTCCTTCGGGTGCGGCGTCCGATCCGGACACGCCGTCGATGTCGTCGGCTCCGAACGTCAGCGCCACCTGGGCGAGCTTCGGACCATACCGGCGCCAGTCCACCTGGATCGAAGGGACCGCCGGCGCAGCCAGCCTGGCAAGGGCCACCATCTTCACGTCCTCATAGCCGGTCGTCGGCCGGAACGTCGCGAGCACGTTCGGCAGCGGGTTCACGGACTGGATGCAGCCGTGTCGAGCCTGCAAGTCGCGCGCCCTGAGCAGAAGGTCGAGGCGCTCGGCCGCCGGAGACTTGCTGATCGCGAGGCGCAGCTGCAGGAATCCGGCACCGAGCAGGCTCTCGACGGCGGCATCCGGGTCTGTCAGTCCGTCGAGCGGAAGATCGGCGATTGCCTCGAGCCCCGCGGCCCTGAGTTGCTTCAGGACCTGTACGGGGCGTTCGCCGCTCGACCATCGCTCGACGTCGCTCCAGGAGAATCCAGACACGAGGCGATCACCGGCCGCAGCCTTGACCGACTCCACAGCGCTGACCGCCGCCGCAATGTCCGGCGGAGACCCGGTCAGGCGGACCTCGCGCGCCGCGGGCTGGTCACCGTCGAATGAAGTGCGGTCAAACGGTCCTTCGGCCACGCGCAGGAACGTCGTCCGCGCGCCGTGCCGCTGACGCCTCACGACGTCGGCGAGCATGCCGATCGACAGGATGTCAGGCGCCACCGCGAGATCGCGGACCTCGTCCGGCGACAGCGACTCTCCGGCGCCGACGCGCTCGTGATACCGGTCGAATGTGGTGGCACTGGGCATGTGCATCTGCTTACGTGGCGGACTCCATCAGCGCCGCCACCTTCGCCGCCAGCTCGAGGGCGTCGCGCCCCGCCTGTCCGCTGACAACGGGAGCGCGCCGCTCGCGGACAGCCTCGACGAAATCGGCCAGCTCGGCGCGCAATGGCTCGTCGCGCCGCACCTCCAGGTTGCCTCCCTGAATCTCCGGCCGCCCGTTCTCGGCAACGAGCCGATAGACCTCGACCTCCTGCGCCGCGTAATCGATCGACAGATAGGAGTCGCGCTGAAAGAAGCGTACCTTGCGAACGCGATCCCGGCTGATGCGGCTCGCCGTCACGTTCGCGATACAGCCCGACGCAAAGCGGAGGCGTGCATTGGCGATATCGACCCGGGGCGTGAGCACGTTGACGCCCACGGCTTCAACCGACACCACCTCGGACTTCACCGCCGTCAGCAGGAGGTCGAGGTCGTGAATCATCAGGTCGAACACGACGTCGATGTCGAGACTTCGTTCGGGAAACGTGCCGAGCCGGTGCACCTCGACGAACCGCGGGTTCGACACGAGCGGCAGCGCTGCGACGACGGCCGGATTGAAGCGCTCGGTATGCCCGGCGGCGAGGACGACGCCCCGGCGCGCGGCGGCGTCGATCAGACGGTCCGCCTCCGGCAGCGACGACGCCAGCGGCTTCTCCACCAGCACTGACACGCCTCGATCGATAAATGGCAGCGCGACGTCGGCGTGCGACACGGTCGGTACGGCGATCGTCACGGCATCGATCGACTCCGGCGGCAGCTCGCCGGAGTGGGTAAACGCCTTCACGCCGAGCGCGCCGCCGACCTGCGCGGCCCGGCCATCCTTGATGTCGACCACGCCGACCAGGTGGACCCCCTCCATCGACGCCAGCAGCCGCGCGTGATGCTGCCCGAGATGGCCGACGCCGATGACGGCGACGCGCAGCGGCGCACTCATGCGTCCACCGGGCCGGACGTCTCGCGCCCGACCATCGTGATGCCGGCCTCGTTCGCCGACGCGTACACGGCATCGCCGTCGAGCACCAGCGTCTTGCCCGCGTCGATCGACAGCGCCGTCGCCCCTGCCACCCGCATCGCTTGAATCGTGGCGAAGCCGATCACGGGCACGTCGAACCGCATGTCCTGCTTCGGCTTGGCCACCTTGACGATGCGGACACCGGGGCCCGCGAGGTGCCCCGCGCGGCCGATCACTTCATCGGTGCCCTCCATCGCCTCGACGGCCACCACGGCCAGGTGCTTGACGGCAATTGTCTGGCCGATGTCGAGACCCGCAATGGCGTCCGCCATCCGGTATCCGAACTCGAAGTCGCGGCGTTCGTCGTCGGACGGCGCGCGGTCAGTGAGCACGCCCGGCCTGGCCAGCAGCGGCGTCAGCAGCGATGTCGAGTCGATCAGCTCGATGCCGTGCTCCCGCAGCACTCCCGCCACCGCGCCGATCAAGCCGTCCGTGTTCCTGGAGGCGAGATGCCTGAGCACCGAGATGAGGGTCATGTCTGGAACGACGCCGCCGAAAATCTTCGTGTGCTTCACCTGGCCGGCCATCACTGCTCGCGTGGCACCGGCCTCCGCGAGCAGTCGGATGCACGTTCCCAGCTGTCCCAGCGAGATCCAGTGAATCGGAGTCGCGTGCCGCCGGGCGGCGTCGGCGAGCTCGGGAAAGGCTTCCTCTTTCACCGCCACGATCGTCACGTCGTGCCCCATGGCGCGTGCGGCATCGAGGACGAGGAACGGAAACCTGCCGTTGCCGGCGATCAGGCCGAGCGTCACCTCACCGCTCCTCGACGACGTTATTCATCTGCGACGAGCTCCTCGGCCCGGCGGGTCGGCTTGCGCAGAATGACCCCGCGCTGCGAGCTACGGATGAAGTCGACGAGGTAGCGCACCTCCGGCGTCGAGAGCGACGTATCCTGCTCGATCTGCGCGAGCGCCCGCGTGGTGTTCAGCTTCGACTGGAGGAGGTAGCGATAGGCGTGGCGAAGCTGCGCGATTGTGTCAGGCGTGAACCCGCGGCGGGACAGCCCGATCGTGTTCACGCCGAAAATCCGCGCGGGACGGCTCCCGATCGTGCGCCCGAACGGCAGCGCGTCCTTGGTCACTACCGAGTAGCCGCCGATGAAGCCGTATCGACCGACGCGGCAGAACTGGTGCACGGCCGACCCCGCGCTGATGTTGGCGAAGTCCTCCACGCTGACGTGGCCGCCCATTGTGGCGTGAGGCCCGAAGATCGTATGGCTGCCGACGTGGCAGTCGTGGGCCACGTGGACGTACGCCATGAAGAGGTTGTTGTCACCAATCGTCGTCTCGCCCCCGCCTCCGGCCGTCCCGCGGTTGATGGTGACGAATTCGCGGAACACGTTGCGCCGGCCGATTTTGAGGGCGGTCGGCTCGCCCTTGTACTTGAGATCCTGTGGCGCCAGCCCGATCGACGCCATGGGAAAGATCTGCGTCTCGTCCCCAATCTCGGTCCGGCCGTCGATCACGGCCGATGCGCCGATCGTGCAGTGCCGTCCCACGCGAACGTCCGGGCCGATGATGGCGTGCGGCCCGATGGTCGTGCCCACTCCAATCCGGGCCGCGGGGTGAACGGTCGCCGAGGGATCGACAAACGCCGGCCCCGGCTCGATGGCGAGCAGCAGGTCCGCTTCGACCACCACGTCATCCGCGACGTATGCCGCCGCCCGGACGCGCGCCAGGCGCGAGCGCAGCCGGACGAGCGACACCTCGAGCCGCATTCGATCCCCGGGCACCACCGTCCGGCGAAACTTCGCGCCGTCCACGCCCCGCAGGGAGGCGCGCGACGCCTGCGGCGCGTTCGTGCGCTCGAGGACCAGTACAGCGGCCACCTGCGTCAGCGATTCGATCATCAACACCGCCGGCATGAGCGGCATGCCAGGGAAATGACCCTGGAAGAACTCTTCGTTGAAGGTCACGTTCTTCACAGCCACGAGCCGGCGCCCCGGCTCGTGCTCGGTGACGGCGTCGAACATGGCCGACGGATAGCGGTAGTAAACGCGTCCGAGGAGTGCGGGAATGTCGAGGGCCACGAATCGGCCTGAGAGACCGAAAACGCCGCGCCTTAGCGCGGCGTCGTCGCGGGCGCGGTCGGCGCCCCAGCTGGCGCCGGAGCCCCGGCGGCCGGTGTCGTCGGCGCGGGCGTGGTTGCCGCTGCCGGTGGAGGCGAGTCGAGCGCCTGAATGACTTCGGCAGTCAGGTCCATGCCCTGCGCGGCCCAGATAAGTCCGCTCTGCGCGCCGTTGAACACGAAGTGCACCCCCTTCTGTCCCGCCACCCTTTCGATCACCGGGAACAGCTTCCGGTTGAAATCGGCTTCCACCTGCTCGGCGAGCGTCTGCATTTCCTGCTGCGCATCCTCGGTGAGCCGCTGCAGATCTCGCTGCCCCTTCTCGATCTCGGCCTGCAGCTGGGCACGCGCCTGATCGTTCATCACGCCGCCGTCCCGTTCCAGCCTCTGCTGGTTGGCCTGCAGCGTCTTTTGCCTGTCCTGCAGCTCGCGCGTCTTCTGATCCCGCAGCGCGTTGATCTTCTCGGCAGCCACCTTGCCGACGGCCGAGTAGGCCGCCACCTGCTGGGGGTTGACCCACGCATACTTGAGGCCTTCCTGAAAGCGCGGCTTGGGCGGGGGCGGCAGTTGCGCCTGCGCTGGCTGTGCGGGCGCCGGCGCGGCGGGCTTGGGCGCGGGGGCCGTGGGTTTCGGCGCCGGAGCCTGTGAGGCCTGGGCCTGCGCCATACCGACGGCGACGGCCGTGTTCAGCACCAGAACGAAGGCTAACACTCTCATTCCTCTCGGTCCTTTCTCGTCTGCTGGAACCCGACGATTTTACTCGACCATCGGACGCCAAGTAAGATGGTCTGCGCCAGCCACCCTGCCCTGGAGACCTTCCTGTCGATGCGCTACTTCACCGCCACGATCGTCCTGCTTCCGCTGACAGCCGCCTTGGCCGCGGGATGCAGCAGCAGCAACAACACACCCACGGCCCCTGACGGGCCCGACCCGATCGCGATCGTCGAAACGTTCCCAGAGTCCCTCAACGTGAACGGCGCCCGGACCCATGTGTTCAGGGTCGATACCGTCGGCACGGTCACGGCCCGAATCGCGACGCTGTCGGACCCGTCCGCTATCGTGGGGCTCAGCATGGGCACGTGGAACGGCGCCGCCTGCCAGATCCTCCTCGCCAACGACGCCGCCGCGATGAACGTCACCCTCACAGGCACGGCTCAGTCCGTGGGGCAGTTCTGCGCGCGCGTCTACGACGTGGGCAGGCTGACAGCGACCGTGGACTACTCGCTCGAGGTCGCGCACTACTGACCTCGAACTGCCAGCTGCCTCAGAACGTCGTCCCCACGGCGAACCTGAACGTCTGCGCCTTGGCCGGCTGGAGGTTGTTGTCCAGCACGCCTCCACGCTGCGGGTTCCACGCGTAGATCAGCCGGAACGGCACGTTCAGGACGGGCATGAAGAAGCGGAGCTCGACGCCGGTGGACGTCTTGAACGCGCTCGTCTCCCCAATCGGGATCGTCTGCACGCCTGTGGCGCCGGGAGCGACGAGCGCGGAGAAGGGCGCGAACGGATCGATCAACGCCGGCGGCGTCGGCGTCCGCACCTCGAGCAGCGGCTCGGTCCACGCGAACGGCTCGCCGAAGTCCCGCACCTGGCCCGCGTCGTAGAACGCCACGATGCGCACCTGGCTCATGATCGAGATCATGTACTCAGCGTTGAAGAGGAGGCTCTTGTTGCCGCCCAGCACGACGAACGATCCCGGAACCGACGGGCCGATGGATCGGATGTCGAAGCCGCGCACGCTGTACTCCCCGCCGAGGAACAACCGCTCGAACACTGGCAGCGACTGGACATTTCCGACCGGGGCGATGAACTCTGCCTGGGCGCGGAACCCGAAGGACGTGCGCGACAGGTGCTTGTAGAAGCCGATCCATTCCACCCGCGGCTTGTAGTAGTTGGTATTGCCGCCAAGCACGGCGAGGTCGATCGAGGCCGTCAGTCGCTTGCCCGCATTCGGGAAGATCGGGTGATCGACGGTGTTGTGGATGAAGCTCGGCGTGACCTTGCTGATCGTGCGATGGCCGCCCGCCCCGACGAGCAGCGAATCGTAGATGAACGGATTGCGCCGCAGCACGTCGATCTGCGCCTGTGTCAGCCGTGACAGGTCCGCGGCCGAGGCGAAAGTGGTGCATCCCGTCGGACGCACGATGCAGGACTGGTCGAACAACGCCTCGTTCAGGTCGGTGATCTTCACCGTCTGGTACGAGTAACCGATCAGCATCCGGCTGAAATCGGCGACGGGGAAGCCCAGGAACACGTTCCCGCCGCGCGACTTCTGCGTGTAGTAGCCGATGTACTGCAGCGACCGGTTGAACAGATCGAACCCGCCCGTCAGGTTGCGCTCGAACAGGAACGGCTCGGTGAACGCCAGCTGATAGTTCTGCGCCCGGACGCCCGCCTGCAGCGAGAGCGTGAGGCTTTCGCCGCGGCCGAGGAAGTTGGACGTCTGGAACCCGAGCTGGCCGAAGAAGCCTTCGTATTGCGACACGCCGGCGCCGAAGGTGAGCTGGTTGCGGTTCTGCTCCTCGAAGTTCAGCGTGACGTCGACGACGTTCTCCTGGCCGGGCGTCTTCTCGACCTTCATGTCGCTGTCGTCGCCCTTGAGCTCCTTGAAGTAGCCGAGCTGGTTCAGGCGCCGGACGCTGTACTTGAGCGCCTCCATGTCGAAGACGCCGCCTTCGAGCAGCCGCATCTCGCGGCGGATCACGTTGTCGCGCGTCGTCGTGTTGCCCGTGAACGAGATGCGGTTGACGAAATACTGCGGTCCCTCGTTGACGCTGATCGTGATGTCTACCGTGGGCGCGTCAGCGGTCCCCGCGGCCGTTGCGGCCGGCGTCTCCTGGGGCGCCGCCAGGGCGGCCGGGACCTGCGACGCCAGCCTGCGTTCCGGGCTGTTGGGGTCGTCGCTGTAGGCGAGAATCGGCGCAGGCACGAACTCCATGTAGCCCCTGCTGCCGTAGGCTGACCGTGCCTTCTCGTTGCCCTCCACGATCTTCTTGCGGCTGTACCAGTCCCCGGGCTTGATGGTGTACAGGGTCTTCAGCCCTTCGCTGCGAATCAGCCTGTTCCCTTCGAAGTCGAGCTGATCGAACTTGTATCGCTTCCCTTCGGTCACGGGGATGCGCAGCTGAATCCATTGCGTCTTCCCGTCCTTGGTGTCTTCGAGCACCTTGAGCTCGGGCTGGCCCACACGGGCCTGCGGATAGCCCTCGTTGTGATAGTGCTCGACGACACGCTGCGCGTCCTCTTCGAACATCGCCTCGTTGAACGTGCCGCCGCCCGAGATCCAGCCGTAGAAGGGGTTCTTGGGCTTGTTCTCCTTGATCTTCCGCTGCAGCGCGCTGTCGGAGATCGCCTCGTTGCCGATGAACTCCAGGTCTCGAATCTTGACCTTCGGTCCCTCGCCAACCACGAACGTCACGTTCACCAGCTTCGGACCGCCCGCCACCGGCGTGACCGTGTGATCGACCTGCGCGTTGGTGAACCCCTTCTCCGCCATCATCTCGCGCAGCACGCCTTCGACACGGCGGATGGTGCCGTCGTCGCGGAAGGCGTCGAGGCGCATTTCGATGAGGCGCTCGCGCAGCTTGGTGTCGATGTCGGTGCGCTTGATGATCTTGATGCTCTCGCCGTCTCTATCCCGATAGTCGACGATCTTGATGCGCTCGCGCTCCTCCATGTGGTAGACGATCATCTTGCCGATGACGCCGTTCGGGAACTTGTGTTCGGTGATCTCCATCGACAGGTCGTCGAGGAAGTTCGTCGCCCAGAGCGTCTTGAAGTCCGAGAGCATCGTTTCCTCGGTCTTCTGGTCGTAGGGTACGAA
>DASTDQ010000544.1:0-5481 GCA_035710305.1 Vicinamibacterales bacterium
GTCGATGACGACGGCGGACGCGTTGTCGCCGCCGGTGCCAAAACGCACCTCCGTCCAGTGGAGCGCGCTGTCATCCGACACGAAAAGCGTCACGCCGGCCTTGGCGACGACAGGACCGCTCACGTCCATCGGGGGATAGAACAGGCACGAGTAGCCGTCGGGGACCTCGGGCGTCACGTCTCTCCATCTGAACGCGCCGGCCCCTGTCGCCGCCGCGCGCTCGATGTCCATCTCGTAGTACGAGTGTAGCAGAGGTTCCTCTCCTCGTCGGCCCCGCAATCGCCGCCGTCGCCCTGAGCGATCTGCTTCCATTGGCCGCCGGACTCGCTGCTCAGGGTTCCGTTGTCCTGGGTTCCGCCCATGAGCCAGTCGTCCGAGTTCTCCATGTGAATCACGAACTCGAACTCGGTGATGCCAAGGCCACGATTGAGCGACGTCCAGTTGCGTCCACGGTTCGGCGATCTGAACAAGCCGCCGTCGTTGCACACGTACACGACGTCCGGATCCGATGGATCGAACGCGATGTGGTGATGATCGGGATGGATCGAATCGCCACTGCGCCTCGACGACACGTTGGTCCAGGTCCATCCGCTCGAGGTCCGCATGCCGCGGAACAGCTCCGTTGCCCCCCAGAACAGCAGGTTCGGGTCCGCTGGCGACACCGCGAGGCACCAGTCGTACCAGGCCTGGCTGAGATCCGAATCCTCGTCAAGGGGCGGGATCGTCTCCGCCGTGAACGATCCATCCGTCGTGGCCCGCCGCCAGAACACGCCGCGCCCATCGACGGCGCCAGCCGCGTAGACAATGCCGGGGCGCGACGGCGCGTGACAGACTTCGAGCCGATCGAACTCGGCCGACGATGCCACGCCTGGAAGCGCCACGCGCGACCAGCTCGCGCCGCCGTTGACCGACCGGATCAGTCCTGCCTTCGTCGCGGCGAAGATCTCCCGGGGGTTCTCCCGGTTGATCGAGATGTCCCACGTCTGCGCGCGCTGCACGACCCTCCACGCCGCGCCGCCGTTGACGCTCTCGAGGAGCGCGCCCATCGTTCCCACCCACACGCGAAGCGGATCGCCGGGATCGACGGCGATGTCGTACACGCCCGTTCCCGTCAGGGCGGCGGCGGGAATACACTCCCAGTTCTGTCCCCCATCGGACGAACGCAAGAGGCCGACGCCGAGTTGACTCTCGTTGTCGCCTTCCCCCGTCCCCGCATAGACGATGTTGGGTGCGCTCGGCGCGGCGGCGATGGCGCCCATCGACAGCGTCGGCTGCTCGTCGGTGAGCGGCTGCCACGTGGCGCCCAGATCTTTGGTCGCCCACAGCCCGCCACCGCCGGAACAGAGCACGAGGTGCTTCGGGTTCGTCCTCGAGATCACGATGCCGACGGCGCGTCCCGACACGGGCGGCCGCGTGGCGCCGTAGGTCTGGCCTCGCGGAATGAGGTTCGGGCCGAGCGCGCGCCACACCGGAAGCGACACGGTGGCGGCGAACCTGGGCGTCAGGCGCTGCTTGACCCTGTGCGCCGCGGCGTACAGGCGCGGCCCGGCGCTGCGGGACGGCGCCGGCGAGCGGCCCGAATCGACGCGAGCCACGGTCAGGCCGCGCTGCGTCTGGAAGTACTGAATGCGTCCGAGCGGCTTGCCGGCCGGATACTTCGTCTTGAACTGCGGCGGTCGTCGGCGCTTGGGCCCTGGCCGCTTCATCGCCCTTTCCTCCTCGTCGGCTTCACGTCGCTGTCGGCGTTTGGCGCGGCATCCGGATCAAGATTGAGAGTCATCGGCCTTGGCGGTGAATCCAGGCCACGCGCGAGGCGGTGCTGCCGCAGACGCGACGCCGCGCGGCCTCCGGGCGGAACGGACTCTTTCTTGTCCCCGGGCTTCGACGGTCGTTTCATCGGCGCCTTCCCTGCGAGCGGCGAATCAGGTGCGCTCGACTGCGCGGCCTGTGCTGACCGGCTTTCCAGCGACCCACTCGGCCACCACGTCGAAGACGAGCCAGGTGGCGAGGAACGCGAGGCACTCCAGCGTGAAGCTGTGGAACTTGAAGAACAACTCGCTGACGATCAGGGCCGGCGCGAAACTCACCAGCCGCTGCTTGTAGGCGGCGTGGGCGCGGAGAGCGCGGAGAAAGTCGATCATGGCGACGGCAATAGTACGATCGCGGACCGCTTGTCTCAACTGGTCGCCATCGACGTCGCGGTGCTCCTTCCTCAGGATGTGTCCGGGCGGGCCATCGAGCTCAGCGCGATGTTGGCCGGCGGAGACCCTCAGGCCCTGCGGCTTGGCGCCGGCTGTCTGCCGCATATCACGCTGACTCAGCAGTTCGTGGGCGCCGTCAGCCTCGACGCCTGCCTCGACGCGGTCGGTGTCGTTCTGCAAGGTGTTGCGCCGCTCCACATGAGCGTCACTGGCGTTGGAAGGGGCAACACGACCGTCTGGATGAGCGTCGAGCGGTCGCCTGCTTTGCTCGACCTCCATCGCCGCCTGATGGACGCGCTCGAGACGTTCGAGCAGACCGACGGCGCGGCGGACGCGTTTGTCGGCAACGCCAGACCAAAGGACATCGAATGGGTCCGCAGCTATCGGCGCGCATCGAGCGGCAAGGCGTTCACGCCTCACATCACGCTTGGACACTCCACCCAGACGACGCCCCTTGTCGAACCCCTGACGTTCGAGGCGGCTACGATCGCTGCCTGCCAGCTCGGAAGGTTCTGCTCCTGCGGCCGCGTGCTGCGGCGCTGGACGTTGTGACGTAGCCCTCTGGCCTGGGCCGGTCTGCCTTCGACTTTGCTCAGGCCAGGAAAGACGGGCCCCTACGATGCACATGAACTCCGGTGTAGCATCCGTGTGCATGCGCCCTCGTGCCCTCGGCGCCGCGCTCCTGCTGCTCGCTCTCGCGCCGCTCGCCGCGCTCGCGCAGACGGTGTCCTATCGCCTGTCGTTTCCCGAGGCGGCGCACCACGTGATGCACGTCGAGGCCACGTTCAGGAGCCTGCCGCCGGGGCCGCTCGAGTTGCGCATGAGCCGGTCCTCGCCGGGGCGATACGCCGCGCACGACTTCGCGAAGAACGTCTTCGACGTCCGCATCACGGACGCCTCAGGCAAGGCTCTTGCCGTCACTCGTCCGAATCCGCACCAATGGAACGTGACGGCCCACGGCGAAGAAGTGCGAGTCAGCTACAAGGTGTTTGGCGACCGTCTGGACGGAACGTATCTGGCGATCGACAGCTCGCACGCTCACATCAACATGCCTGCGGCGATCATGTGGGCACGGGGCCTCGAGCGGACTCCTGCCACGCTGCGGGTCGAGCGCCCGGCCGACACGTCGTGGCGGGTTGCCACGCAGCTTCCTTCGAGCGGCGACGGCCTGACCTTCACCGCTCCCAACCTGCACTACCTGATGGACAGCCCCATCGAGCTCGGCAACCTCGCGATGCGCACCTTCACCGTGACCGACGAGCAGCGGACGCCCGTGTTCCGCCTCGCGGTGCACCATACCGGCACCGACGCTGACATCGACGGCCTGGCCCGCGACGTCGAGACGATCACCAGGGAAGCCAGGCACATCTTCCGTGAATACCCGGCCTTCGAGGGCAACACGTATACGTTCATCGCCGACTACGTGCCCTGGGCGATCAACGACGGCATGGAGCATCGCAACAGCACCGTGCTGACGTCGCCCTCGACGATCCGCGGCGCCAGGCTCGAGCTGCTGGACACGATCGCCCACGAATTCTTCCACGCCTGGAACGTGGAGCGGATCCGGCCGAAGTCGCTCGAGCCGTTCAATTTCGAAGACGCGAACATCTCGGGCGAGCTCTGGCTGGCCGAAGGCTTCAACAGCTACTACGCCCCGCTCATCATGAAGCGAACCGGGCTGACCACGCTCCGGGACTTCGTGCTGGAGATGGGCCGCGTCATCGACACGGTGGTGACGAGTCCGGGCCGTCAGGTCCGCTCCGCCGTCGAGATGAGCCAGTTCGCGCCGTTCACCGACGAGGCGGCCGCGATCGATCGCACCAACTTCTCGAACACGGTCATCTCGTATTACACCTGGGGGTCCGCCATCGCCCTCGGCCTCGACCTGACGCTCCGGGACCGCACGGATGGCAAGGTCACGCTCGACGACTTCATGCGCCAGCTCTGGAACCGCTTCGGAAAGCCCGGCGCGCGCGAGGCCGGATACGTGGCAACGCCGTACACCCACGACGATCTGAGGCGGACTCTCGGCGAGGTCGCGGCCGACCAGGCGTTTGCCGACGATTTCTTTGCGCGCTACGTCGAGGGCCGCGACGTGGTGGACTACGCGCCGCTCGTCGCGCGAGCCGGCCTCGTGTTGAGATCGAGGAAAGACCGCGCGTTTGCCGGCGCGCTCTGGCTGCAGGGCGATCAGGCGGGGGTCCGCATTCTGGGCGACGTGCCGCTGGGTTCCCCGGCCTACGAGGCCGGGCTCGAGCGCGAGGACGTGATCGTGTCGCTCGGAAACACCCGCGTGAGCCAGGCCGCCGACGTCGAGCGGCTGGTCGTTGCCCGCAAGCCGGGCGATCCGCTGCCGGTCGTGTTCGAACGGCGCGGCGCCCGGGTGACGAGCGTGATCCGCCTGGGTCCCGATCCGCGCGTCGAGCTGGTCACGGCGGAAGAGGCCGGGCAGACGCTGACCGACGCGCAGAGGCGTTTTCGCGCAGTCTGGCTGAACTCGGCGGCGGGAAACTCGTTCTGAATGAGGCCATCCGCGGGGGCTGAAGCCCCCGCTCTACGTGAACCAGGAACATGCGTAGAGCGCAGGCTTGAGCCTGCGCGGCGGGTCCGGAGAGGGCGATGACGAGAATCGTTTCTGGAATGATCGTGTTGATGTGCATGGCCGCGTCGATCACGGTGAACGCGCAGGACGTCGGCTTCGGGAGCGCATGGCCCGATCTGACACCGGCGGAGCGCGACGAGGTGCAGAAGCTCGGCGAAGACTTCAAGACCTTCCTCGGGCGGGCGAAGTCCGAGATGCTCTTCGTGCGAAGCGCCACGCAGTTCGCCGAGAGCAACGGGTTCCGTAAATGGGATGCCGCCTCGTCCGCCGCCGCGCTCAAACCGGGCTCGAGGTGGTATGCGATCAATCGCGACCGCACCATCGTCTTGATCGTCATCGGCACCGAGCCGCTCGAAAACGGCATGCGCATCGTCAACACGCACATCGACTCCCCGCGCATCGAGTTCAAGACGCGTCCGTTCCGGGAAAGCCAGCAGGCCGTGCTGATCGACACGCAGGTGCACGGCGGCCTCAAGAATTACCAGTGGGTCAACGTGCCGCTTGCCATCACGGGCCGCGTGGACAAGTCCGACGGGACGACCGTGTGGATCGACGTGGGGAGCCTTCCCGACGATCCCGTGCTGCTCATCACCGATCTGGCGCCCCACGTGGACCGCGACTTCCGCGGACGCACGCAGACCGAGGTCATTCGCACGGAGGAGCTCGACCCGGTCGTCG
>DASTDQ010000545.1:0-12282 GCA_035710305.1 Vicinamibacterales bacterium
TTCATGCTTGAAGCACAGGCAACGGCGCGCGGCATTCGGACCTCGGCGCAGAAGGCGGGCCTGGTCTGCGACTTGATCCGCGGGAGGAACGTCAACCAGGCGCTGGCGACCCTGCAGTTCACGCGCAAGATCGTCGCCCGCGAGCTGGCCAAGGTGCTCCGCTCGGCGGTCGCGAACCTCCAGCAGAAGGAGGGCTTCGGCGGCGACATCGATCGGCTGTTCGTCGCGGAATGCTTCGCCAATCAGGGGATGTCGATGAAGCGCGTGCGCCCGGCGCCGATGGGACGCGCGTACAAGGTGATCAAGCGGACGGCGCACCTGACGGTCCGCGTCGTGGAGCGGCCGCTCAAGATTGAGCCGGTAAAGCAGGCAGAGCAGCCGGCGGCAAGGAGATAGAACGTGGGCCAGAAGGTTCACCCTTACGGATTCAGGCTCGGATTCAACAAGACCTGGCGCTCGCGCTGGTTTTCCGGCCGCGACTACGCGAAGCTGCTGCACGAGGATCTGGCGCTGCGCCAGGACCTCAAGAAGCGCTTTTCGCACGCCGGTGTCTCGCGGATCGAGACCGAGCGCGCCGCCAACAACCTGAAGATCGACATCTACACCTCGCGCCCGGGCATCATCATCGGCCGCAAGGGGACCGAGGTCGACAAGCTGAAGACCGAAATCCAGAAGCGCACGAGCCGCCAGGTCTTCATCAACATTCAGGAGATCCAGAAGCCCGAGCTCGAGGCGCAGCTCATCGCCGAGTCCGTCGCCGTCCAGCTGGAGAAGCGCGTCGCGTTCCGCCGGGCGATGCGCAAGGCCGTCGAGTCGGCCCTGCGGTTCGGCGCGCGAGGCATCAAGGTGCGCGTGTCCGGGCGCCTCAACGGCGCCGAGATCGCGCGGTCCGAATGGTACCTGCACGGCCAGCTGCCGCTGCAGACGCTCCGCGCCGACATCGACTACGGGTTTGCCGAAGCCAGCACGACCTACGGGCAGATCGGCGTGAAAGTGTGGCTCTACAAGGGCGAACGCCTCGTGCCGCGCGCGGGGCGGGACGAGGAGTACCGCGATCGGGCGCCGCGGAGGACGCCGGCAAGAGGTTAACCCCGGTTGAGGGTACGCAACGATGTTAATGCCCAAGAAGGTCAAGTACAGGAAGCAGCAGCGCGGCCGGATGACCGGCAAGGCCTGGCGCGGCTCCGACGTGTCGTTCGGCGACTACGGCCTGAAGGCGATGGAGCCGGCCTGGATCACCGACAGGCAGATCGAGGCGGCACGCGTCGCGATGACGCGCTTCATCAAGCGGGGCGGAAAGATCTGGGTGCGGATATTCCCCGACAAGCCCATTACGAAGAAGCCGCAGGAAACGCGCATGGGCAAGGGGAAGGGCGCGCCCGAGCAGTGGGTGTCGGTCGTCAGGCCCGGCAAGATCCTGTTCGAGATGGAGGGCGTGACTGAAGCCGAGGCGCGGCAGGCGATGTCGCTGGCCTCGGCCAAGCTGCCCATCAGGACCCGGTTCGCCGTCCGGTTCGCGCAGGAGAAGGTGTCATGAAGGTCGCTGAAATCCGCGAGATGGCCGTGGACGACCTCCGCGCCAAGGCGAAGGAGCTCGACGACGAGCTGTTCAAGCTGCGGATTCAGAAGTCGATGGGGCAGCTCGAGGCGCCGGCCAAGGTGCGCGGCATTCGTCGTGAGCGCGCGCGGGTGAAGACGATCCTGCGCGAAAAGCAGGGATGAGCAGCATGGGCATCAAAGCACAGGTAACCGGCAGGGTCATCAGCGACAAGATGGACAAGACCGTCGTCGTCGCCGTCGAGCGCAAGATCCGGCACGACGTGTACGGCAAGACGCAGCGCAAGACGTCGACGTTCGTGGCCCACAACGAGAACAACGAGGCCAAGATGGGCGACACGGTCGCCATCGTCGAATCGCGTCCTCTCAGCCGCCGCAAGAGGTGGGTGGTGACGCGCGTGGTGGCAAAGGCGCTCGAGGTGTAACAGCCATGATTCAGATGCGATCGATTCTGGACGTCGCGGACAATTCCGGCGCCCGGAAGATCTCGGTGATCAACCCGATCGGCGGATCAACCGGCCGTTACGCGCGCCTGGGCGACATCATCACCGCGTCGGTGAAGGAAGCCACGCCGGACGGTACGGTGAAGAAGGGCCAGGTCGTCAAGGCGGTGATCGTGCGGACGCGGAAGGAACAGCGCCGGAGGGACGGGACCTATATCCGCTTCGACCGGAACGCCGCCGTCCTCATCAACGATCAGCACGAGCCGATCGGCACGCGCGTGTTCGGCCCCGTGGCGCGCGAGCTGCGGGAGCGCCGGTTCATGAAGATCATCTCGCTGGCGCCGGAGGTTCTCTAGGCCATGTCTCGTCTACAGTCGCCGATTCGCCGCAACGACACCGTCATGGTCATGACGGGCAAGGACAGCGGCAAGCGCGGCCGGGTGCTCAAGGTGCTCCCGGTCAAGAACCGCCTCATCGTCGAAGGCGTGAACCTGATCAAGCGCCACACGCGCCCCAACCCCCAGCGGAACGTCAAGGGGGGGATCGTCGAGCGGGAGAGCGCCCTGCACGCCAGCAACGTGCAGCTGGTGTGCCCCGAGTGCGGCAAGGTCACGCGCGTGGGACACGACCTGCGCGGCGATCGCAAGGTGCGGGTCTGCCGGAAGTGCGAGGGAGTGGTGGACAAATGAGCCGCCTGAAGGATCGGTATCTGAAGGACGTCGCGCCGGCGCTCAAGAAGGAGTTTGGCTACCGCAACGTGATGGCGATCCCCCGGCTGCGGAAGATCGTCATCAACATGGGGCTGGGCGAGGCCACCAGCAACGCCAAGCTGGCCGATGTCGGCGCCGACGAGCTGGGCCGGATCACCGGACAGAAGGCCGTCGTCAGGCGCGCGACGAAGTCGATCGCCCAGTTCAAGCTGCGGCAGGGGATGCCCGTCGGCGCCATGGTCACGCTTCGCGGGGAACGCATGTACGAGTTCCTCGATCGGCTGATCACGATCGCGCTCCCGCGCGTGCGCGACTTCCGCGGCGTGTCGCCCAAGGGGTTCGACGGGCGCGGCAACTTCACGATGGGGCTCCGTGATCAGCTGTTGTTTCCCGAGATCGACTACATGAAGGTCGACAAGGCCAGGGGCATGAACGTCTCGGTGGTGACCAGCGCGCGGACCGACGAAGAGGCGAGAAAGCTCCTTCAGTTGATGGGGATGCCGTTCAGAGCGAATTAATAGGCCTGGGGCCTGAGCCCTGAGGCCTGCGAGGATCGAGTATGGCCACGACCGCGAAAGTCGCCAAGGAAGCGAAAACGCCGAAGTACCACGTTCGTCACCGGAACCGCTGCAAGCTGTGCGGACGGCCGCGAGCGTTCATGCGCAAGTTCGACATGTGCCGTCTGTGCTTCCGCAAGCTGGCACTCGAAGGGGACATCACGGGTGTGACGAAGAGTTCTTGGTAGTAGGGAGACGCGGCAGGCTGTGAACTGCCTACTGCCTACTGTGAACGAGCAGGGAACGAAGAGATGACAGATCCGATTTCGGACATGCTGACGCGTTTACGGAACGCCGTGACGGCCAAGCACACGCGGGTCGATCTTCCGGCGAGCAAGCTGAAGGCGGAGATCGCGCGGATCCTCCAGGACGAGGGCTACATCCAGGGCTTTCGTCTCGTCGAGGAGCCGGCGACGCGCGAGGGACGGCAGCCCCGGCAGGTCATTCGCGTGTTCTTGAAGTACGGCCCCCACGGCGAAAAGGTCCTCACCGGGCTCGAGCGCATCAGCCGCCCCGGCCGGCGCGTCTACCTCGGCGTGCAGGACGTGCCGAGCGTACTCGGCGGACTCGGCACGAGCATCCTGACGACGTCGCGGGGCGTGATGACCGGGCGCGCGGCGCGCAAGGCCGGCGTGGGCGGCGAAGTGCTTTGTAACGTCTGGTAGGGCAGTCATGTCGCGAATCGGTAAGAAGCCAATCCCGATCCCCAAAGGGGTCACCGTGAAGATCGCGCCGGACGCGGTCGAGGTCCAGGGTCCGAAGGGCAAGCTCCGGCAAGCCGTTCCCCCGGGCATCCTGTTTGCCGAGGACGCCGGAGCGCTCGTGGCCAGGCTGTCGGTCGAAGACGACGAGCTGCGGAAGTTCCAGGGGCTGGCGCGCAGCCTCGTGGCCAACGCGGTGGCTGGCGTGACCGAAGGGTTCAAGAAGGAGCTCGACATCGTCGGCGTCGGCTATCGCGCGGAGCTGAAGGGCAAGCAGGTGCACTTCTCGCTCGGATACTCGCACCCGGTGATCTTCGACATCCCGGCTGGCATCGACATCGCTGTGGACAAGCAGACGCACATCGTCGTGACGGGGGCCGACCGTCAGCTCGTGGGCCAGGTCGCTGCCAATATCCGGCGGATGCGCAAGCCGGATCCCTACAAGCAGAAGGGCGTGCGATACACGGGCGAGCAGTTGAAGAAGAAGGTCGGGAAGACGGGAGCGAAGTGATGCGAATCAAGACGAAAGAAGATCGCCGCGACCGCATCAAGTACCGGATCAGGAGGCGGGTGCAGGGATCCCCGGAGCGTCCGAGGCTGACGGTCTTCCGGAGCGTCTCGCACATGTACGTGCAGGTGGTTGACGACACCACGGGGCGCACCATCGCATCCGCCTCGACGGTCGAGCCGGCCGTCAAGGGCGGGCTCCCCAAGAAGGCTGGCGGCGGCAACATCGCGGGAGCCAAGGCGATCGGCAAGACGATCGCCGAGCGGCTCCTCGGCCAGGGGCTGAAGCGGGTCGTGTTCGATCGAAACGGCTTTCTCTATCATGGGCGCGTGAAGGCTGTGGCCGAGGCCGCGCGCGAAGCAGGTCTGGAGTTCTAACGTGGCTCTGATGAACCGTGAGCGCGAGAAGATCGACGCATCGCAGCTCGAGATCAAGGACACCGTGGTCTCGATCAACCGCGTGACGAAGGTGGTCAAGGGCGGCAAGAACCTGAGCTTCAGCGCGCTGGTCGTCGTCGGCGACGCCCACGGCGTCGTCGGCTTCGGCGTCGGCAAGGCGAAGGAAGTGCCCTCGGCGATCAAGAAGGGGATCGAGGCCGCGAAGAAGAACCTGATCCGCGTTCCGCTCAAGGGGACGACGATCCCGCACCAGGTGGTCGGCCGCTTCGGCTCCGGCAGCGTGCTGCTCAAGCCGGCGCCGGAAGGGACCGGGCTGATCGCGGGCGGCGCCGTGCGAGCCGTCGTCGAGAGCGCCGGTATCCAGAACGTGCTCACCAAGTCGCTCGGGTCGGCGAATCCGCACAACGTCGTGCGTGCCACCTTTGCCGGCCTCATGGGACTGAAGGATCCGGGACAGGTGGCCAGATTCCGCGGCAAGGAATTAGCGGAGCTGGTGGGGGCGTAGATGGCGAAGAAAGCAGCGAAGAAGACGAGTGCCAAGCGGCTCAAGATCACGCTCGTCAAGAGCACCATCGGCTTCAACCGCACGCAGGACGACACGGTCACCGGTCTGGGCCTGCGGCGGCTTCGGCACACCGTGGAACTGCCGGATACGCCCGAGACGCGCGGCATGATTCACAAGGTTCGGCATCTGGTGGTGGTTCAGGAGTAGCGCGATGGATTTGAGCGATCTCAAGCCCGCCAAGGGTTCGAAGAAGAACCGCAAGCGCGTCGGCCGCGGTCACGGGACGGGCCAGGGCACGCAGGCCGGGCGGGGCCACAAGGGAGCGCAGTCGCGCTCGGGCTTCAAGTTCAAGCGCGGCTTCGAGGGCGGCCAGATGCCGCTGCACCGGCGCATTCCGAAGCGCGGATTCCACAACCCGTTCCGCGTCGAGTATGTCGTCGTGAACCTCGACACCCTGGCCGAGCGCTTCGAGTCGGGAACGGTGGTCACGCCGGAACTGATGCGCGCGAAGGGGCTCGTCAGCAGCGCTCGCGGGCTGATCAAGGTATTGGCCCGCGGAGAGGTCTCGAAGAAGCTGACCGTGCGCGCGCACAAGTTCAGCGGCAAGGCGGCGGAGAAGATTGCGGCGGCCGGAGGCGCGGCCGAGGTGATCGCGACGGTGACCGCGGCAGTGGGCAAAGATGGAGAACGCGCTTAAGAACCTGTTTGCGGTCACCGATCTTCGCAACCGCGTGCTCTTCACGCTGGCGCTGCTCGGTGTGTACCGGATCGGCGCTCGCGTGCCGACGCCTGGCGTGAACCAGGAGGCGCTGCGCCTGTTTGCAGACCAGCTGCAGGGCTCGATGTTCGGCCTCGCCAACATGTTCACGGGCGGCAGCCTGGAGCGCGTGACCATCTTCGCGCTCGGCGTGATGCCGTACATCAGCGCGTCGATCATCATTCAGCTGCTGACAGTCGTGTGGCCGTATCTCGAGCGCATCTCGAAGGAAGGCGAGCTCGGGCGCCGCAAGATCACGCAGTACACGCGCTACCTGACCGTCGTGCTGGCCGTGGTCCAGTCCTTCGGCTACGCCGTCTGGCTGGAAAGCACGTCAGACGCGCCCGGCGGCCTGCCGCTCGTGTTCGACCCGGGCTGGGGCTTCCGCCTCATGTGCGTCCTCACGCTGACGACCGGGACGATGTTCGTGATGTGGCTGGGCGAGCAGATCACCGAGCGCGGCATCGGCAACGGCATGTCCCTGCTGATTTTCGCAGGCATCGTCGTCGGTCTTCCGACGGCGCTGCTGGCCACGCTGGACCAGCTCCAGACGCAGCAGATCACCCTCTTGCGCGTCGCCTTCCTGGTCGTGATGGCGGTTGTCGTGATCGGCGTGATCGTGTTCGTCGAACGCGCGCACCGCCGCATCACTGTCCAGTACGCCAAACGTGTCGTCGGCCGGCGGCAGTACGGCGGGTCGAGCACCCACATCCCGCTGAAGGTCAACACGGGCGGCGTCATCCCCGTGATCTTCGCCTCGTCGATCCTGTCGTTCTTCACGATGGCCGCGCCGCTGTTCGAGGTCGGAACCTGGGCGCGACGCGCGCTCGATCAAGTCGCCTACGGCATGCCCCTGTACAACCTGCTGTACGTCGTGGGCATCATCTTCTTCGCCTACTTCTACACGTCGATCATCTTCAACCCCGACGACGTGGCGGAGAACATGCGCAAGTACGGTGGCTTCGTGCCCGGCATCCGGCCCGGGAAGCGGACCGCCGAGTACATCGACACCATCCTCGCGAGGATCACGCTGGTCGGGGCGCTCTACCTCGCGCTCGTCGCGCTGCTCCCCGAGCTGCTCATCAGCGGGTTCCGCGTGGCGCCGATCCCGTACATCGGAGAGACGCTGGACGCGATCCTGCCGCCCTGGTTCACGCAGGGCCTTGGCGTCACGTTCTTCTTCGGCGGCACGTCGCTGCTGATCGTGGTCGGCGTTGCGATGGACACCGTGCAGCAGGTGGAATCGCAGCTCATCATGAGGCATTACGACGGCTTCATGAAGAAGACGCGCATCCGCGGACGGCGGGGTTAGCGTGGCACGGTCTGGAAGATGGGCTTGAATGTGGTTGTGATGGGACCGCCTGGGGCTGGCAAGGGCACGCAGGCGGGGCGGTTTGCCCGGGATCGCGGTCTGCCGAGGATCGCGACGGGCGACATCCTGCGAGAGGGAGTCAAGGAGAAGAATCCGATCGCGCTCGAGGCCAGGGCCCGGATGGATCGGGGCGAGCTCGTCGACGATGCGACGATGATCAAGATCGTGGCCGATCGGCTGTCGAGGCCGGATGTCGACGCCGGGTTCGTGCTGGACGGCTTTCCGCGCACGGTCGCCCAGGCCCGCGCGCTCGACGAGCTGATTGGACAGCGTGGACGCGGGCCCCTCATCGTCGTGGATCTGGCCGTGCCGGATGAAGAAATTGTGCGGCGCCTGGCGGGCCGGCGGATCTGTTCCGACTGTGGAACAAACGAGGATCCGCAGTACCCGGGCGATCGCTGCAGGAACTGCGGAGGCCGCCTCGTCCAGCGGGGCGATGACGACCGGAAGGTCGTGCAGGAGCGTTTGAGGGTGTATCAGCAGTCCACGAGGCCGCTGCTCGACTACTACCGGGATCGGCCGACGTTTCGCGCGGTCAACGGCGCGCAGCCCCCCGAGCTGGTGGCCCGCGAACTGGACGCGATGATTGACGCCGCGGCGGCGGCGCGGCGGTAGGGAGAAGGGCGTGATCGTCTGCCGGTCGAAGAGCGAGATCGACAAGCTCCGGCGGGTCAATCAGCTCGTCGCGCGGATTCTCGCGGAGCTGAGGCGGATGGTGACGCCCGGCGTGACCACCGAGGCGATCGACCTCTTCGCGGAGCGGCAGGTGCGGGATGCCGGCGCGGAGCCGGCGTTCAAGGGGTACCACGACTATCCGGCGACGGTGTGCGCGTCGATCAACGAACAGGTCGTGCACGGCATTCCGTCGTCTCGGGCGCTCGTGAGCGGTGACATCGTGTCGATCGACATGGGCGCCAGGCTGGATGGGTTCTTTGGTGACTGCGCAGTGACGGTTCCGGTGGGGCACGTGACGCCGGACGCGGCCCGGCTGCTCCAGGTCACCGAGGAGGCGCTGTTCAGAGGAATCGACTGCGTTCGACCCGGCGCCCGTGTCTCGGACATCGGCGCGGCGGTCCAGCAGCACGTGGAGGCGCAGGGCTACTCGGTGGTTCGGGAGTTCGTCGGTCACGGCATCGGAACCGAGCTGCACGAGGAGCCGCAGGTGGCCAACTACGGTCCGGCTGGGCGCGGTCCGCGGCTGAGCGAGGGCATGGTGCTGGCGATTGAGCCGATGGTGAATGCCGGCCTCCCGGGGGTCAAGATTTTGTCGGATCGATGGACGGCAGTGACCAGCGACAGGAGCCTGTCGGCGCACTTCGAGCACACCGTCGTGGTGACGCGCGACGGCGTGGAGATTCTGACGCTGTTGCCCGAGGACGAGGCACGCGCCAGGCAGCTGCTGGCTGCGGCGCGGAGTCCGAACGGGCAGGGACGCGACGAGTCGGAGGGTTATCCGGCCCGTACGTGAGTACGGCAGCCGGCCGAGGAGATGAGCCGGGAGGATGTGCGCCGCGTCGAGGCTGTCGTGACGGCTCAGCTGCCGAGCGGCCTGTATCAGGTGGAGGTCGGCGGCGAGCAGCGCTTGACGGCTCACCCCGCGAGCGGCACGGAGCGCAATTTCGTCAGGCTGCTCGTCGGCGATCGAGTGGTCGTGGAAGTGACGGCGCGTGACGGGACACGCGGCCGAATCGTCCGGAAGGCGTAGGTATGAAGGTCAGAGCATCGGTGAAGCGCATTTGCGACAAGTGCAAGGTGGTCCGCCGCCGAGGGGTCGTGCGGGTGATTTGCACCAACGCGAAGCACAAGCAGAGGCAGGGATAACGAGATGGCACGCATCGCAGGCATCGATCTTCCGCGCACCAAGCGGGTCGAAATCGGACTGACCTACATCTACGGCATCGGCCGGAAGCGCTCCGGCGACATCCTGGGCGCGGCGGGCGTGAGCCCCGACGTGCGGGTCAAGGACCTGTCGGAGGATGACGTCCGGAAGATCAGCCGCGTCATCGAAGAAGTGGGCGGCGTCGAGGGCGATCTCCGCAAGGAGGTCTCCATGAACATCAAGCGGTTGATGGAGATCGGCTGTTACCGCGGGCTGCGTCACCGCCGGAACCTGCCGGCGCGCGGCCAGCGGACGCGCACCAACGCCCGCACGCGGAAGGGGCCGCGCAAGGGCGCGGTCGCCAAGAAGAAGACGACAGTCTGATAGGACGATATGGCCAAGACCGAAGCGGCACCAGACAAGAAAGCCGAGGGCGTCAAGAAGGCGCCACGCAAGACGTTCAAGAAGCGCGGGGAGAAGCGCGTCGTCCACCACGGACTGGTGCACATCCACGCCTCGTTCAACAACACGCAGATTACGATCACCGACACCGAGGGGAACGTGATCGCCTGGTCGAGCGCCGGCGGCATCGGCTTCAAGGGGTCGCGGAAGGGCACGCCGTTCGCGGCCACGCAGGCCGCCATGAGCGCCGGGAACACGGCGAAGACCTACGGCCTCAGGTCGGTGGACGTGCGTGTCAAGGGCCCGGGGTCTGGACGCGAGTCGGCGATCCGGGCGCTCCAGACCGTCGGTATCGAGGTGAAGTCGATCCGCGACGTGACGCCAATCCCGCACAACGGGTGCCGGCCCACGAAGCGACGAAGGGTCTGACGTGAAACGCTGCATTGACTGAGTAGGAGTACGAATGGCTCGTTACATCGGACCTGTGTGCCGTCTGTGCCGCCGGGAGGGCATGAAGCTCTTTCTCAAGGGCGAGCGCTGCTACACCGAGAAGTGTGCGATCGAGAAGCGCAACTTCGCGCCCGGCCAGCACGGCAAGACCC
This sequence comes from Vicinamibacterales bacterium, assembly GCA_035710305.1. Taxonomy (GTDB): domain Bacteria; phylum Acidobacteriota; class Vicinamibacteria; order Vicinamibacterales; family UBA2999; genus Gp6-AA40. The sequence goes on from DASTDQ010000545.1 coordinate 10,332, forward strand.
GGAAGTCGAAGCTGGCTGGCTACGGCGTTCAGCTGCGCGAGAAGCAGAAGGTCAAGCGCATCTACGGCGTGCTCGAGGACCAGTTCCGCCGCTACTTCGAGCAGGCAGAACGGACGCGCGGCATTACCGGCGAGACGCTGCTGCAGCTGCTCGAGCGGCGCCTGGACAACGTCGCCTACCGGCTGGGCTTCGCGACGTCGCGGCCGCAGGCGCGCCAGCTCGTGCGCCACGGCCATTTCACCGTCAACGGCAAGAAGGTGGACATCCCCTCGTTCTCGGTGAAGCCTGGCGACGTCGTCGCCGTGCGGCAGAGCAGCCGGAAGTCGGCGGCCATCCTGCACGCGCTCGAAGAGGTCAAGGGCCGCGGCGTACCCGAGTGGCTGCAGTTCGACGCCGAAGGGTTGTCGGCCAAGATTGGCTCCGTGCCGACGCGCGAGCAGATCAACCTGCCCGTGCAGGAGCAGCTGATCGTCGAGCTCTATTCGAAGTAGCGCGTGGGCGCTTAGCCCGCGCGTCGTTCGCATCCGCCGGCCCGCAGCCCAACAGACCTGCGGCGGGAGGCCGGCGGACAACAACTGTGCAGGTCTGGAGGCCGGGGCTGCCGGCCCGTTGCGAAAGGAACGTCCATGCTCTGGAAAGGTTTTCAGCGTCCCAAGCGTCTCGAGTTCGAACGGGAAACCCTCACCGACCGGTTCGGGCGGTTCTATGCCCAGCCATTCGAGCGCGGGTTCGGCACGACGATCGGCAACGCGCTGCGCCGCGTGCTGCTGTCCTCGATTGAAGGCGCCGCCATCACCGCCGTCAAGATCGACGGCGTGCTTCACGAGTTCTCGCCGATCCCGGGCGTGGTCGAGGACGCCACCGACATCATCCTCAACCTCAAGCAGATTCCGCTGAAGCTCCACGTGGACTACACGAAGACCCTCTACCTGCGGGTCGAGAAGCCCGGCATCGTGCGCGCCAAGGACATCGAGGTCGATCAGGACGTCGAGATCCTCGAACCCGAGGCCCACATCGCGACCGTGTCGGAGGGCGGCAAGCTCCACATGGAGCTCAGGATGAAGCGCGGCCGGGGCTACGTCGCGGCCGACAAGAACTTCGACGAGGATCTCGGAATCGGGTGGATACCCGTCGATTCCGTCCATTCGCCGGTGAAGAAGGTGAACTACCTCGTCGAGGCCGCCCGCCTCGGCCAGACCACCGACTACGACAAGCTCACCATCGACGTCTGGACCAACGGCTCGGTGACGGCCCAGGATTCGGTCTCGCTCGCCGCGAAGCTGATTCGCGATCATCTGAACATCTTCATCAACCTGGACGACGCGGCTGAAGCGCCGGATGCGCAGGCCGAGCCGACTCGCGCCGGGGCTCTCAACGAGAACCTGGACAAGAGCGTGGAAGAGCTCGAGCTCTCCGTGCGGTCCTACAACTGCCTGAAGAACGCCAACATCAGGACGATCCGCGAGCTCGTGCAGAAGACCGAGGCGGAGATGCTGAAGACGAAGAACTTCGGCCGCAAATCGCTCAACGAGATCAAGGAGATCCTGCACACGATGGGGCTGAGTCTCGGAATGCGGCTTGACCAGCCCGCGCAGGCGCCGCAGGACTGATCCACCATGAGACACAACGTCGCACATCGAAAACTGGGCCGCGTGACGGAGCACCGTCTCGCGCTCCTTCGCAACCAGGCGATCGCGCTGCTTCGCCACGAGCACATCGAAACGACGATGCCGAAGGCGAAGGAGCTGAGGCCATTCGTCGAGCGCCTGATCACGATCGCGCGGAGGGGTGTCGCCGCGGGCGATGCGGCCGGCCGGACGCTGCACGCGCGCCGGATGGTGCTCGCCGCGCTGCCGGACCCAGAGGTCGTGAGCAAGCTGTTCGAGACGCTCGCGCCTCGTTTCGCGGATCGCCCCGGCGGCTACACGAGGATCCTTCGCGTCGGTTTCCG
>DASTDQ010000546.1:0-3220 GCA_035710305.1 Vicinamibacterales bacterium
AGTCCGGTGGAGATGCACAACATGACTAAATCGATTTCGCGATTCGTCGTCCTGTTCGCCTTCATCATGGCGAGTGCCTCGGTCTATGCGCATCACTCCCTCGCGGGCGTGTACGCGCTGGGCAAAGAGGCAAAAGTGACCGGGGCGTTCAAGGCGTTCCGGCTCGTGAACCCGCACTCGACGATGAAGATCGACGTCAAGAACAAGGACGGCTCGGTCACGGAGTGGACGTTCCTCGGCGGCAGTGTCGGGCAGATTGCGAGGCTCGGCCTGAAAGAAGGGCCCAACGCCCTCAAGCCCGGGGATGAAATCACAGTCACGATCGTGCCGGCGATCGACGGCAAGAGCCCCGTCGGGCTGCTGTCAGCGATCACCTACGCGGACGGGCACACGGTTCGTTTCCGGTCGCCCGACGAATAGAGGTTGGTACTCAGGTCGTCCTGCCGGGGCGCCACCGGCGCGACGGCGGACGGCCTGAGCGCCTTCCTGATCCCCTACTCGAGCCGATAGAACCGCACGACCACCTCGCTCGGAAACCGTTCACCCACACCCACGAAGACGCTGCGCGTCAGCCATTGCAGGTCCGGCGCCGACGTCTCGAATTTCGGCACGGTGCGGAAGTAGACGAGCTTCGGGTCGACGACCTCTCCGGCAAGCAGCTTCTTCATGACCTCCGGCGCGGCGTGGCGGATGCCGGCGTTCTGCACGTACACGAGCTGGCCCTTCTCGGTGCGGAGCGTGTAGCGCGTATCGAGCTCCGAGAACCCGTCTGGCTGAATCAGCTGCCAATCGGACCCGCTGCCCGGCACCACGGCCGCGGTCAACATCGGACCGCGCACCGTCCCGCCCAGGATTGGAACGATCCGCCGGCGGCCGTGAGGGATCTGGCCGATCTCGACGGGATCGCCAACCGCCGCACGCAGCTCGAAGGCGAAGGTGAGCGGCGGCGCGGGCTGCGCGGCGGGGGCGCCGGCGTTCTGGGCGATCGCGCGTGTCTCCATCGAGAGGCAGGCAAGCAGGCAGAGCCCGACGTAAGCAGTCCGCAAGACACATGCATTCATGGCTTCCGATCCTATCGCGTGCCGGGCCAGTCGAGGTCTCGAGCGGCTGTGATGGAGCGTCCAGATGACAGGACGACGCACGGACGGGACAACGCCGCGGCAATGCTTCAATAAAACCGGACCCTGGAACGGCATGGACCTTGCCCCCTGAGTCGAGTGAACGAGGCCTGACTCGAATACGCAGGAGGCCCATCATGCGCTTTCCAAAGGTGTCCCTCATCGTGCCGATGCTCGGCGTTGGACTTGCCATTCCGGCCATTACCGGTGCACACGGCGACGATCGGCCGCAGTACCAATTCGAGCAACGGACCTACGAGAGAATGCGCGGGCTCGCTCACGTTCTCGACGAGCGAGCGCAACACGCCGTACGTCAGGCGATCGACGGCGCGCACCACGGAGGACGCTCAGAGCAGCGTTTTCTGAACGACATCAGGCATTTCGCACGGCGGGCGGCGGACTTTCATCGCCGCATGGACCGGTATCGTCAAGCCCCCTGGAATGTTCCAGGCGAGATCGACCACCTGACGGATGATGCGCGACAGGTCGATCGTCGACTTCGCAATGCCCATGTCTTCGAGCACACCTGGGATGACTGGGCAGCCGTCATTGACGTCCTGGCGCAGATGCAGCGATCGGCAGTCGTGGAGCGCGGCCGTGATCGCTATGGAGATCACGCCGGCACTCGCAACGGTATTCGCTACAGCGATCGCGATCGTCGCCGCTACTGACGCTCTGCCACCGTACCTTCAGCCGCTCGAACCTGCCCCGCCGTCGCCAAGGCGACGGAGGGGCCCTGCGCGTCGGTGCGACTGGCTTCGACGCTACCGATGCCGCAGCGCGGCGATCGGATCGGTCCTCGAGGCGCGCCACGCCGGGATCGACGAGGCGGTGAGGACCGCCAGGAGCACTGCGGCGAGCGCCGAGACGAACGACACGGCGTCGAACACGCTCACGCCGTACACCAGCCCGGCCAGCAGGCGCGTCAGCGCGCCCGCCGCGAGGAGCCCGAGCAGCGCGCCGATGGCGCCGAGACGAAGTCCGCGTTGCAGGAACCTCCGCGCGACGTGCCCACGACTCGCACCCACTGCCATGCGGATGCCGATCTCGTGCGTGCTCTGCTTCGCCGCATAGGCGATCAGGCCATACGTGCCGAGCGCGGCCAGCGCCATCGCGATCACGCCGAAGACGGACAGCACGCCACCCGCGACCTCGAGAACGGCCAGCCCCAGCTTCGTCTGCTCACGGAGCATCGTGGACAGCAGAATGGGCATCGTCGGATCCACCGACGCGACGCTGGCGCGAGCCGTCTCGATGAGCGTCCGCTCGTCCAGGCCTCGTCCGCGCACGTGCAGGATCCGCGCCGGTGCGTACCGCTGGTCGAACGGCTCGTATACGTGCGGCCGCGAGGCTTCGGTCACCCGCGCGTACTTGATGTCGCGCGCCACACCGACGACCACCTTCCAGTCGCTGTCGCCCGTGCGCAGGCGCTTGCCGACCGCCTGCTGCGCGCCTCCCCAGAAGCGCACGGCCATCGTCTCGTTGACGATGACCACCTGCTGGCTGCCGGGCCCGTCCCGATCCTCGAAGTCCCGCCCGGCCAGGAGCGGAATGCGCATCGTGTCGAAGTAGCCGTCGGCAACCCGGTTGAAGAGAAAGATCGTGTCCTCCCCTTGTTTCGGCACGTAGCGCTCGACGCTGATTCGTTGCGACGGACCATCGACCAGCGACAGAGGCATACTGGCGGCGAGGCTCGCCGACTCGACCCCTGGATGCGCCCGCACGGCGTCGAGCAGACGCTCGTAGAACACGCGTCCGCGCGCTTCGTCGTAGCCGCCCGGCGTCACGTCGAGCGACACCACCGCGACGTCGCGCTGATCGAACCCGCCGTCGGCGTGCCGCGCGGCGTCGACGCTGCGCATCACGAGGCCGACGCCGACGAGGAGGAGCAGCGACACGGCCACCTGGGCGACGACAAGAACGGCGCGCAGACGGCCGCGCGAGCCGCCGCGCGGCGAGAGATCGTCCTTCATGCTTGCCGCGAGATCGAGACGCGCGCTGCGCAGGGCGGGCACCAGGCCGAACATCACGGCGCTGCCGCACGTGACGATCAGCGCGAACAGGATCACGAACCCGTCCACGCTGGCGTCGAGGTAGCTTCG
>DASTDQ010000547.1:0-2507 GCA_035710305.1 Vicinamibacterales bacterium
CGACAGGTCGTCGATCGCACCGGTCTGACGGGGAACTGGGACTTCGAAATGACCTTCGCTCCCGAGGCTGCGCCTGGAGCACTCCCTCCAGGCGCAGATGCGGCACCGCCGTTGGATCCAGACGCCCCGAACTTCTTCACCGCGGTTCAGGAGCAGCTCGGGCTGAAGCTCGACGCGACGAAGGGCCCGGTTGACGTGCTGGTCGTGGAGCGCATCGAGCGGCCGACGCCCGACTAATCTCCCGCCTTGACATCCCGCAGACCGGAGTTCAAGATCCGCCCACAATCGAACAGCCATATCAGCCGGCTATAGCGGAGGCGTCGGAACCCCCGGTGCAAGTCCATCTTTCCTGAGGAGGGTTCATGCGTGTAATCGGCAGATTGTCGGTGGTTCTTGCCTGCGTTCTGTACGTGCAGGCGCTCCTGCCAACCCTGGCTCACGCGCAGGCGACGGTGGCCGGCGTGGTTCGGGACACGTCCGGCGCGGTGCTGCCGGGCGCCACGGTCGAGGCAACGAGCGATGTCTTGATCGAAAAGGTCCGGTCGGCTGTCAGCGACAGCACCGGTCAGTACCGCATCACGGATCTGCCACCGGGCACCTACAACCTCACTTTCGCGCTTCCGGGGTTCAACGCCGTCGCCCGCCAGGGCGTTCAGGTGTCAGGAACCGGCGTCATCCCGATCAACGTCGAGATGCGGGTCGGCGCGATCCAGGAGACGGTCACCGTCACCGGCGAGACGCCGCTGGTCGACACGCAGTCGACGCGCCGCGAATCCGTGCTGAGTTCGGACGTCATCGCGGCGTTGCCCGCCACGCGGACGTATGGCGCGCTGCTTTCGGCGATTCCCGGTCTGATGACGAACAACAGCTCGCTCAGCGCGATGGCGACGCCCGACATGACGTTCTTCTCGGCGCACGGAGGCCGGGGCAACGAGGGGCGCGTGCACATCGACGGCCTTCCCGTCGCCGCCTCCTTCAACGGCGGCGGCGTGTCGACGTTCACCTATGACACGGTGAATGCCGAGGAGATGCAGGTGCTCGTCTCGGGCGGTCTGGGCGAAGCCGAGGCCGGCGGTCCGAGCATCAACCTCGTGCCGCGTTCGGGCGGCAACGCCTTCAGCGGCTCCGCGTTCTACAACTCCGCCGGCGAGTGGTCATCGGGCAACAACATCACGCCGTACCTGGACAGCATCGGCATTACGGAACCACCCGCGATCGTCAAGCTGTGGGACGTGAGCGCCAGCGTCGGCGGTCCCATCATGCGGGACCGGCTGTGGTTCTTCGGCAGCGCGCGACAGTACGGCAACCAGCAGCTTGCCGAAGGCCTGTATGCGAACCGCTACGCCGGCGACGCGAGCCACTGGGACTACGCCACCGACACGAGCGTCCTCGGACGCACAGCGAACTCGCGCGACATCGGGCAGTTCAGGCTGACGGCGCAGGTGTCGGAGCGGAACCGCGTCTCGTTCTCTCACGAGTACCAGCACCGGTGCACCGGGTCGTCGCTGTCGGCGGACGGCCAGGCCTGCAGGGCTCGCGGCGACGACTGGATCAGCAATGGAAGCCGGGCGTTCGGTTCACCGGAGGCGTTTCCCGGCTACCATGACACGCCGTACAACGTCACGCAGGCGACCTGGTCGTCGCCGCTCTCGAGCCGCATCCTGCTCGAGGCCGGGTTCTCCCGCTTCCAGTACATCTGGTACGGCTTCGGCCAGGCGTCCCCGGATCGCATCAACCTGATCCCCGTGTCGGAGACGCTGGCCAGGGACGGTCATCCGGCCAACTTCACCTACCGCGGGATCTACGACCCGTTCGAGATCGCCTTCGCCGACAACGACGCGAACCCGAACAACTGGCGCGCCACGGCGTCCTACGTCACCGGCGCGCACAACGTCAAGGTCGGCTATCAGGGCTCGTATCAGCGGTCGCTGCTCGGCCGCGAGGCCAATACGACGCTGCTGCGCTATTCAGCGAACACTCCCCTCGGCACTCTCGGCCCCGCCTTCAACGGCGTGTCGTATTACATCGCGCCGCGCTGGGAGCAGAACGATCGCACGGCGACGGCGTCGCTCTTCGCGCAGGATCAGTGGACGTTCGGACGGTGGACGGTTCAGGGCGCTCTCCGGTACGACCGGGCCTGGAGTTGGTCGCCGGCCGAGCACAACGGCACCGACGTGATCGGGATCGCGCAGGATCAGACCAAGCCGTTCCTGACGGCACCCATCTCGTTCGATCGTACCGTCAGCGTGGATGCCTACAACGACATCACGATGCGTCTGGGTACGGCCTGGGACATCTTCGGCAACGGCAAGACGTCGCTGAAGGTAAACCTCGGCAAGTACCTCCAGAACGCCACCAACGACGAGAACTACGTGGCCAACAACCCCGCCCGCCGCATCGTCACGCGCGTCGGCGGGTTGGGCCAGCCCGCCCGTGGCTGGGCGGACGGCAACAACAACCGTATCGTGGACTGCGATCTGACCAACCCTGACGAGCAGAACAACCTC
>DASTDQ010000548.1:0-17002 GCA_035710305.1 Vicinamibacterales bacterium
TGCGGCGATCACGGACGACCCGACATACAGCGGATGCGCCGTCCATCGGTACGGACCCGAGCGGGTCACCTCGCGCCCCTTCTCGAGATGGCCTGCCGCCCAGATGCGCAGGCCCTCTCCGACGCCGGCCACGAGGAGGCCAATGCGCCAACTCTCCCACGTGGGCCGCGCGAAGAACGCCACCGCGAGCGCCACGACGAAGCCGAGCGTCACGCGTTTTCGTGCAAGGAAATCAATCATTGTGGATTTGGCCATTGGGCCAGCCGGCGTTCCACTGCCGCGACCACTTCCTCGACGCCGATGTCGTCGATGCAGGGCTGCGGCAGGCGGCACCGCCGCTCGTCGCGGCAGCTGCATCGGCTCGTGCGCGAGAGCGCGATGTCGGCCCGGCTGTACGGGCCGCTGCGCTCGGCGAGCGTCGGTCCGAACAGCCCAACGATCGGCGTGCCGACAGAGGCCGCGACGTGCAGCGGTCCCGTATCGCCGGCGATCATCAGCTTCGCGCCCCTGACGATGGCGAACAGATCCACGATGCTCGTGCGGGGCGAGACGTCGGCGCATCCCTTCGAGGCGGCCGCCACGAGCGATGCCAGGCTCTCCTCCCCCGGGCCCCACAGCACGAGCGAGCGCACCCCAATCCGCGCGCGAATCCCGGCGGCGACGGCGCCGAATCTCTCGGCCGGCCAGCGCTTGTTCGGCCATGCGGCCCCCGGGTGAATCACGGCGTAGCCATCGGGGCCGAACGCCGCCGCGGCGTTGTCGCCCGCCGGCGTCCTGGGCACGTTCAACGGAAACGTCACCTGCACATCTTCGACGCCGAGCGCGCGCATCAGGCCGAGGTTCTTGGAGATGACGTGCGCGTCGCGGCCGGGGTCGTGTGTCTCGGTGTAGAAGACGCGCGCGATCGGCTCGCGCAGGCGCTCTCGCGGAAACCCGAGCGTCCGCCGGGCGCCGGCTGCGCGCGCCAGCACGGCCGACTTGATCAACCCCTGCAGATCGACCGCCGCGTCGTATCCGGCCTGGCGCAGCCGCCGAATCGTACGAAGCAGGTCGATCGCGGATCCGCGGGTGTCGATCGGAATCGCCTGGTCCACGCCGCGGACCATCTGCGGTACCGCCGCGTATCGCGGATCGACGAGCCAATCGATCCGCGCGGCAGCGTGCCGGGCGCGGAGTGAGGCGACCGCGGGGATCGCGTGGATGACGTCACCCATCGATCCCAGGCGCACGACGAGGAACCGTCGGGGGCGCTCGGTCACGATTCGGTGCGGGAGCCGCCTGTCCGATGCACGTCCGGAAGCAGGGCCTCGGCGAGCGGACCTGCGGTCGGCTCCGAGTACACGACGACGAAGTCCACGCAGCGGAGCGCGGCGACGAGCGCGGCTCGATGCTCGGCCGCGAGAATCGGGCGGCCTTCTCCCTCGAGATCGGTCACCGTCGCGTCGCTTGCGATGCCGACGACGAGCAGATCGGCCTCCTGTGCGGTCGATTCGAGATATCGCACGTGGCCGGCCGTGAGCAGATCGAAAGTGCCGTCGGCCAGGGCGATCGTCAGGCCGGTCTGTCGAAGACCGCGAACGCGATCGAGAAGCTGCTCCAGCGAGACGACCTCACCCACCCGTCCGCTCCGCGCCCCGCAGAATCCACCCGACGGCCTCCATCAGGTTGTCGAGAATAGCATCCGCTCGAACGTCCTTCGGCGGCACCGCCTCTTCGTGCCGTCCGTGCCCCGATCGGACGAGCACGGCGCGCGTGCCGGCGGCGCGGGCGCAGGCGACGTCGATCCAGCGGTCTCCGACCATCACGGACCTGGCCGGGTCGAGATCCATCTCGCGGCAGGCCTGTTCGACGAGGCCGGGCGACGGCTTTCGACAGCGGCATTCACGGCGGTAGCGCTCGATCGTCGAGTCCGCGAAGTGAGGGCAGTAATAGTAGCCATCGATCGCGGCGCCCGACGGCTGCAGCCGCCGGTTGATCTCCTGGTGAACGGTGTCGAGGAACGCCTCGTCGATGATGCCGCGGCCGACCGCCGACTGGTTCGTGATCACGACGGTCGCCAGTCCGGCCCGCTTGAGGAGCCGCAGGGCGTCGCCGGTCCAGGGAAACAGCGACAGCATGTCCAGCCGATCGATGTAGCCGCGCTCTTCGATGATCGTCCCGTCGCGATCGAGGAAGACCGCGCGCCTAGACCCCATTTTCAGCGGCTCCTTCGTCAGGGGCCAAATGGGGTCTGACCCCATCGCGCCAGCGGCGATGCATCCAGAGCCACAAGTGCGGATCCCGCCGGACGTACATCTCGAGCACGTCGGTACACCGTTGCGTCAACTCGGCGACCGCATCAGGGGCATCCTCGGGCGGCAGCGGAACCGGACGCTCGTAGACGAGACGGTACCGCCCGTTGGGAAGCGGCAGCGAGAACGCCGGAATCACGGCGGCGCCGGTACGAATGGCGAGCGCCGCGAGCGCCGACGTGGTGGCGGCGCGGCGGCCGAAGAAATCGACGGAGACCGTGTCGGAGTGCAGGTGCTGGTCGATCATGAGGGCCACGCCCTCGTTCTGCCCCAGTTCCCGAAGCATTTTCCGCAGCGCGCCCTGACGATAGATCACGGTGTTGCCGGTGCGGGTGCGGATGCGTTCGAGCATCGCGTGAAGGTACGGGTTGTCGAGCGGCCGCGCCAGCACGCCGATGGGCCTCATGTGCAAGGCGGTCACGAGCCCGTGTATCTCCCAGTAGCCGAAGTGCCCGGTGAGGATGAACACACCCCGGCCCCGTTGATACGCCTGCCGGAGATGTTCGTCGCCCTCGATGTCCACACGCGCCAGCATGTCCTCGCGGCCAAGCGTGCTGAACTTGATCAGCTCGAACAGCAGGCTGCCGAAGTGCGCGAACATCGCCCCGCAGATCGCCCGGCATTCGCGAGGGGAACGGGACGGGAATGCGCGAGCGAGATTGTCGATCGCAATCCTGCGGTGCGAGCGATCGATGTGGGACACCAGGCGCCCGAACGCCCGTCCGCACGCCCGCACGATCGTCAGCGGCATCAGCCGCACAGCGGCGGCGATGAGCATGACGAGCGCGTACTCGAGGCGGTACCTCACAGCCGGCCCTGGAGCCACGATCGGAACTGCCCCTCGGGCTCGATCGCGGCCACCATGGGCAACGTGGCCCAACCGGGCAGGGGCGGCAGCCGGGCAGCGTCCTTCTCCGTTGTCACGATCAGCTCGGCGCCCGCGTCGCGCGCGGCGCGGCCGACGCTTTCGACGTCGCCGGTCGTGAACCAATGGTGATCGGAGAACACGATCTCCCGCGCCACGTCGAAGCCCTGCTCCCTCAGCGCGCTGAAAAAGCGTTGCGGCCGGGCGATGCCCGCCGCGGCGGCGACACGCCGGAGTCCGGCGGGAAGCGAGGCCGTCTCATCGAGCGGGCGGAGGGGACGGTAATGATTCACGACGCTGAATACCTGCATGCCGTCGAAGGCCGCCGACACGCGGGCCACCTCCTCGGGCGGCCCCGGCACCAGCAGACAGTCCGCCGAGCGGGCGGCGTCGAGCCCCTCGCGCAGACGACCGGCGGGAAGCACTCGATCGTCGAGGTCGGCACAGGAGACGAGCAGCAGATCCACGTCCCGGCGGAGCTCCAGGTGTTGAAACCCGTCGTCGAGCAGCATCACCGTGCAGCCGAATCTGCGTTCCGCGAGGCGCCCCGCCACGTGACGGTCCGGAGACACCAGAACGGGCACGCCTTTCAGCGCGCGAGCCAGCATCTGCGGCTCGTCGCCGGTGCGCTCGACGGGCTCGAGGACGCGGTCTCCGTCGCTCGCCACGACGACGCCGTCGAGAGCGCGTGGACGGCCGTAGCCGCGGCTCAGGATCGCCGGGCGCTGGCCGATGTCGAGCAGCAGGCGCGCGAGCGCCGCCACGACCGGCGTCTTCCCGCTGCCGCCCACCGACAGGTTGCCGACGCTGATGACGGTGCTGTCCAGCGCACGCCGGGATTGCGGGTGCCGCTCGTACCACGAGCGCCGCAGCCTGGCCACCCGTCCATAGACGGCACTGAGGGTCAATGGATCACGCGGAAGGGGCGGACGACCGCGGGCGTCCGTCCGCGCGGAGGGAACAAATCGGCCAGCACGTTCAGGGTTTTGTCCTTGGCGCCGCGGTTGGCGTCCACGAGCGCGCGCGCCGCCGCGCCAAGACGCGCCCGGCGCACGGGATCGGCCATCAGCGCGACGAACGTGTCTTCGAGCTCCCGCGGCGTGCGCACCTGCACGGCCGCGCCGTGAGCCAGGAAGGCGCCGGCGATCTCGGAGAAGTTCTCCATGTGAGGACCGAAGACGATCGGCTTGCCGTGAACGGCCGGCTCGAGGATGTTGTGCCCGCCGGCCGGCACGAGGCTGCCACCGACGAAGACCGCGGTCGCGACCTGATAGAGCTGGGCAAGCTCTCCAATCGTGTCGAGGATCACGGCGTCCACCCGCGGCTCGGCATCAATCGGCAGGTCGCTGCGGCGCGCCGTGGACAGCCCTTCCCTCTGGCACAGCCGCTCCACCTCGCCGAATCGCTCGGGATGCCGTGCCGCAAGGACCAGCAGGGCATTGCCGCCGGCGGCACTGGAGCGGACGCGGTTGAAGGCGCGGATGACGGCCTCTTCTTCCCCCTTCGAGGTGCTGCCCGCCACCAGCACCTGCCGGCCGGCCGTGAGGCGGAAGAATCGCAGCACGCGCTCCCGCCCGCGTCCGGGGGCCGTTGACGGATCGAGCGAGTCGAACTTGAGGCTGCCTGTCGTCGTCATGCGGCCGGGATCGGCGCCGAGCTGGCGGAGCCGGCTCGCGGTCTCCTCGCCCTGCACGCACAAGCGCTCGATGTCAGCGAGCACCCGCCTGATGAACGGGCGGATGACCCGGTAGCGCGGGAACGACCGCGCCGAGATGCGGCCGTTCACGAGCGCCGTCCGCACGCCGCGGCGGCGGCACTCCCGGAGCAGGTTCGGCCAGATCTCGGTCTCGACGAGGACGAGCAGCTTCGGCTTCACGACGTCCAGCGTCCGACGGACGGTGAACGCCCAATCGAACGGGAGATAGAACACACCGTCGGCATCGGGCACGCTGCGGCGCGCCAGGTTCTGCCCCGAGAGCGTGGTCGTCGACAGGAAGACGCGCAGGTCCGGATGACGCGCGCGAAGGTCCGTCACGATCGGGCGGGCCGCCAGCACCTCGCCCACCGACACCGCATGCACCCAGATCGATTCCTCGGCATCGAGGTTGAACGACACCGGCAGGTACCCCAGCCGCTGTCGAAGGCTGCCGACGTACTTGTGATGGCGCAGCGCCTGATACAGAAAATACGGCGAGAGCACGACGAGCGCGATCAGGATGGCGACGCTGTAGAGGAGGTACACGCTAAGCGGTGTGGAATGTGCGCCTTACAATCACGAAGTATAGCCCCGCGATTGACCCTGTTCAAGGCGCGTCACTAGAATCACAGGGGGCAGGGGGCAGGGGGCAGGGGGCAGGGGGCAGGAGCAGAAGATTCGTAGAGCGGAGGCTTCAGCCTCCGCGGAGACGTGGAGCGCTGGCATGGCCGTGAAGGTTGGGATCAACGGGTTCGGGCGCATCGGTCGCAACATCATGCGCGCGGCGATGTCGTCAAAGGACATCGACTTCGTCGCGGTCAACGATCTGACGAGCGCCGCCACGCTCGCGCACCTGCTGAAGTACGACTCGGTGCTGGGAAACCTTCGCGCCGACGTGAAGGCGGCCGCCGACGGCATCACGGTGGACGGCGACCACTTCAAGGTGCTGTCGATCAAGGATCCGGCGCAGCTTCCGTGGAAGGATCTCGGCGTGGATGTGGTCTTCGAATCCACGGGGATCTTCACCGATCGCGACGGCGCGTCGAAGCATCTGGCGGCCGGCGCGAAGAAGGTCGTCATCACCGCCCCGGCGAAGAAGCCGGACGTCACGCTCGTGCTGGGCGTGAACGACGAGAAATACGACGCTGCGTCGCACCACGTCATCTCGAACGCCTCGTGCACGACCAACTGCCTGGCGCCGCTCGCCAAGGTGATTCACGAGCGCTTCGTCATCCGCAAAGGGTGGATGACGACCGTGCACGCGTATACGAACGACCAGCAGCTGCTCGATCTGCCGCACAAGGACTTGCGGCGCGCGCGCGCGGCGGCGCTGTCGATCATCCCCACCACGACCGGTGCGGCATCGGCGGTGGGAGAGGTGCTTCCTTCGCTCAAGGGCAAGCTGGATGGCTTCGCCATGCGGGTGCCGACGCCCAACGTGTCGCTCGTCGATCTGAACGTGATCGTGGACAAGAAGACGACGGCGGACGAGGTGAACCAGGCGCTGCGCGAGGCGGCCAGGGGATCGCTCAAGGGCATCCTCGACGTGTCGGATGAGCCGCTCGTGTCGATCGACTTCAGGGGCAACTCCAACTCGTCGATCGTGGACTCGGCCTACACGAAGGTCATGGACGGCGACTTTCTGAAGGTCCTGTCCTGGTACGACAACGAGTGGGGCTACTCGTGCCGCTGCGTGGATCTGGTTCGAATGCTCGCCGCCCGCGGACTGTGATCAGGGGTCATTGGCTAAACGGACGATCCGCGATCTCGACCTGAGCGGCCGGCGCGTGTTCGTGCGCGTCGACTTCAACGTCCCCCTGAAAGGGGGGGTCATCGGCGACGACACGCGCGTGCGCGAGTCGCTGCCGACAATCCACTACGCGCTCGAGGCCGGCGCGGCGTGTGTCGTCCTCGCCTCCCATCTGGGGCGCCCGAAGGGCAAGCCAAACCCCGACATGAGCCTGCGGCCGGTGGCCGTCCGCGTCAGCCAGTTGCTCGGCCGACCGGTGGCGTTCGCCGACGACTGCGTGGGTCCGGCGGCCGAGGCAGCCGTACGGGACGCGCCGGCGGGCGGCGTCGTGCTGCTCGAGAACCTGCGCTTTCACCCCGAGGAAGAGAAGAACGACGCCGGATTCGCCAGGGGGCTCGCGTTGCTCGCCGACGCGTACGTGAACGACGCGTTTGGAGCCGCCCACAGAGCGCACGCCTCGGTGGAGGCCATCGTTCGTCTGGTGCCTGATTCCGGCGCCGGTCTCCTGATGGAAAAGGAGCTGCGGTATCTCGGCGCGGCGATCGAGCGTCCAGAGCGGCCGTTTGTCGCCGTGCTCGGCGGCGCCAAGGTCTCGGACAAGATCGAGGTGATCGAAAATCTCATCCCGCGCGTCGATCGGCTGCTCGTCGGCGGCGCCATGGCCTACACCTTCTTCAAGGCCTTGGGGAAACCGGTCGGCCGCTCACTCGTGGAAGACGACAAGATCGACTCGGCGCGCGAGATCCTGTCGCGTTCGCGCGACCGCGGCCTCACGCTTCTTCTCCCCGTCGATCATGTCGTGGCGAACAAGGTCGAGGCAGGACAGCCCACGGAAGTGCTGCGCGTGGACGATGCCTCCATCGGAGACCGGCTCGGGCTCGACATCGGCCCCGGGACGATCGCCGCGTACTCGGCCGCGCTTGCAGACGCGAAGACGGTCGTCTGGAACGGCCCCATGGGCGTGTTCGAAATCGACGCGTTCGCTCAGGGCACGATGGGCGTGGCTCGTGCCGTGGCAAACGTGCGCGGCACGACCATCGTCGGCGGCGGCGATTCGATCGCGGCCATCAGGAAGTCGGGAGTGGCCGACCGCATCACGCACATTTCGACCGGCGGAGGGGCGTCGCTGGAGTTTCTCGGGGGCCGTACGCTGCCGGGAGTCGCGGTCCTACCTGAGGCCTGAGCCCTGGGCCCTGAGGCCTAAAACCTGGGCCCTGAGGCCTGAGTCAGTTCGGCAGATCCTTACACGTCTCGATATCCGAGCCCCAGTACTCGATGCACGCGGCACGGTTCATCGGACCCTTGCCGATGACCTTTGCGAACAGGAAGTCGGCCACGAGATCGACCTCGCGCGGCTGCAACGTTGCCGCGGGGTCGGGCATCGTGGTGCCGAGCTTCTGCAGGTCGGCCTGCTTCATCCCGTAGCAGCGTCCGTCGCTGTAGGCAAGCCGGTCGAAGGCCGGCATCGCCTTTCCGGGAATGCCGCACTTGATTGCGGTCACGAGCTTGGCGCGATCGAGCTTGCTGACGCGCAGGTTGGCGCCGTCTGGCATCTGGCTGTCCATCTTTCTGCCGTCGGCCGCCCACCCGTGGCAGGCCTGGCAATCGGCCTTCTGGCGGTAGATGCGCATCCCGGCTGAAATGTCCTCCGCGCTCGGCGAGCTCTGGGCCCGGGGCGCCGTCGAGATCATCGCGACGACGGCGATGGCTGCGGCGCCGGCCGCGAGCACGTGACGCGCGAGCGAGGCTGTGGGCGTCCTTTGCACACGATCATGTTAACTTCAGCCCGTTTCGCCACGGCCGAGCTATAATCCGCACGACCCCCAGGCGCGTCGGACCCATCAACCGAAATTTCGCGGCAAACGCACGATCGCTCGTCAGATCGGGGTGCGCCATGAAGCGGGTGGAGCCGTCCCTCAGAGAACGCGCAGGCCGCATGTACCGGCGGCTGCTGCTGCTCCAGCGTCTGTTCCAACCACCAAGGGACGCCGACGAGGGCGACCCGCCCGGCACCGACGACGCCGCGCGTGACATGGCGGTGGGCGCCGCGGTGCGCGAAGTGCTCGACGAGCTGACCGAGCACGCGCGGCTGCTGACGACGATCCCGTTTCCCTTGTGCGAATGGCGGCCCGGCGACGCCGCCGACGATCAACGATGGCGCGCGCTCACGGAGGTCGAACGCCGCGAGATGGTGTCGCTCGTCGCAGGCTACGACGACCTGATCACGTGGGCCGAGACGATGACGAGCGGAGAGATGGAGCTGACTGCGCTCGTCGAAGTGGGTGGCGGAACCGCGCAAGGAGCCAGCCGCCCGTCACGCCGGACGCAGGAGGCTGTCGAGTACCTGAAGGCGGAACGGGCGCGGATCCGCCGCTTCAGCCAGGACATGGCCTTTCTGAGCCGCCGGGCCGGCGCCGACTGACCCCGTTTCAAGTTTTGAGTTTTGAGTTTTGAGTTTTGAGTTGTTGACGATACTCTCACGCCATGACGACTGACCCGCGAGACGTGATCGCCAACTCGCCGATGAGCCGATTGCAGATAGCCATCATCGGCATCACCATCGCCCTCAACGCGCTCGACGGCTTCGACATTCTCTCGATCAGCTTTGCGTCGCCCGGCATCGCCAAAGAGTGGGGCATCGACCGGGCCGCGCTTGGCATCGTGCTGTCGATGGAGCTCATCGGCATGGCGATCGGCTCGATCGTGCTCGGAGGCGTGGCCGACCGGATCGGGCGGCGCCCGACGGTCCTCGGCTGTCTCGTGGTGATGGCGGGCGGCATGTTCATGGCCACGACGGTGAACAGCCCGGTCGAGCTGTCGATCTGGAGGGTCGTGACCGGTCTCGGCATCGGCGGCATGCTCGCGGCGATCAACGCTGTCGCGGCGGAGTTCTCGAGCCAGCAGAAACGGCATCTGAGCGTGTCGCTGATGTCGATCGGCTATCCGGTCGGCGTCGTGCTCGGCGGCATGGTGGCGACACAGCTGCTCAAGACGAGCGACTGGCGTTCGGTGTTCTACTTCGGCTCCCTCGTGACGACAGCGCTGATTCCCGTCGTGTTCTTCACCATACCCGAGTCGGTGCACTGGCTGGCGCGCAAACAGCCGGCCGGGGCGCTCGAAAAGATCAATCGCGCGCTGGCGCGCATGGGGCACGCCGCGGTCGCCTCGCTGCCGTCGATTACCCCCGACGTCCGTAAGCGATCGGTCACCGACATCTTTGCGCCGGGTCTCGTCGCGATCACGGTGATCGTCACCCTGGCCTACTTCTTCCACATCACGACGTTCTACTTCATCATGAAGTGGGTGCCGAAGATCGTCGCTGATTTCGGCTTCCCCGATTCGTCCGCGGGCGGAGTGCTCGTCTGGGGGAACGTCGGCGGGGCCACGGGCGGAGCGGTGTTCGGACTCCTGACGCTGCGCTTCGGGGTCAAGGCGCTGACGATCTGCGTGATGCTGTTGTCCACCGTCATGGTGACGCTGTTCGGACAAACCCCGCCCGATCTGGGGCAGCTGTCGCTCATCTGCGCCGCCGCCGGCTTCTGCACCAACGCGGCCATCGTCGGGATGTACGCGATTCTCGCGCAGGCGTTCCCCACGCACGTGCGTGCGACAGGTACCGGCTTCGCCGTCGGCGTCGGGCGTGGAGGCTCGGTGCTGGCGCCGATCATCGCGGGGTTCCTGTTCACCGCCGGATACACGCTTCCCACCGTGGCCTTCATGATGTCGCTCGGCTCGCTCGTGGCGGCTGGAGTGCTCTCGTTTCTCAAGCTCGAGGGAGACCGGGCAGCGGCCGAACGCGACTCGCGCGCGGTGGCGACGCAGATTCCGGCGACCGGCCAGGCGCGCTGAGGGCCGGTCAGTTCACGTATCGACCGATCCACGAGGCCAGCGGCTCGATGTCGTCCATCGCCCGCGCCACGCGGGCGACCAGTTTCCTCGCGGCCAACGCCGACGGCGGAAACATCCTTCCGGCGTGAATGTCCTTCATGCGGAGCAGCTCGATGCGCGGATGGTCCGCCGCGAACCCGCGCGGCGCCGACGCCACTGATTCGTGCGTATCGACGCGGTAGCCCTTGCGCCGGAGCGCGGTCACGAGCCGGACGAGAGCCCGGCCGGAGGCGTCTTCAGCCACCGCCGCGCGGAATCGCTGCAGCGTGGCAGGCTCGGGCTTGTAGATCCCGGTGCCGACGTAGAGGCCCCCGGCGGACAAGCTGACGTAGTTCTTCCCGAGGCCCATCGCGATGTAGGTCTTGTAAGGCTTCCCGTCCCTCGAGAATCGCATGTCGCGGTTGATGCGCGAGATTCGTGTAGGTCCGAGCGGCTCGAACTCGGCGGCGAGCGCCTGCATCGGTTCACGGCACGCCCGCTCGTAGATCTCCTTGTGGGCCTGGAACCATTCCCGATTGTTGTGCCGCGCCAGATCGACGAAGAACTGGGTGGACTCGCGGGGAAACCCCGCAAAGGGACCGGCCATGCTGACCTCCGGCCGATCTTAGCCTCAACGCGTCAAGAACGAGGTCTGTCCCCCCAGGGACGGACCAGGCTCGAAGAACCACGGCCCAAGGACTGGCCGCCTTTTGATCAGGGTTAGTCTGGCTAGGGATTGGTCTGGAGCCCGGCTGCGACAGGAACGGTGTCCACGAACGTGCGCCAGGCCTGGTCGACGTTTGCCTGGTTCTGCGTCAGCGCTCCGCCGTACCAGAGGGTCGGGACTCCATTCGACGAAGCCCGGGTCCACATCCGCTGCACGGTGACCGTGACGCCGACCAGCGGAACCTTTACCTTGAAATACGGACCCAGGACTGCCCTGCGATCCTTGCCCACTTCGAGGCGAAGGCCCTCGGCGCTGACATCGAGCAGATGGGAAGGGACTCCGTTCACCAGAGCGTCGAAGCGGTTGATCGACTTCCTCACGGAGCGGCGCGCGGGCCTTCCGTCCATGAGCGCCATCGAGACGAAACAGGTGAGCGTCGCCCGGTCGATCGGCCGTGTCAGGAACATGGCCTGGCTGCTCATGGCTTGCGCGCCCGCCTCGCTTTCGCCGACGAGAATCGTCACGGTGTGCGGGTTCCGGGCGCGCCCCTGTGCCTGAAGTCCACCGCGGATCGCGGAAGCGGCGTCTGAAATCAGGAGAGCGAACGGCCGGTCGCGCATCTCTTCCGCGGCGCGTGGGGCGGACCGGAGCACGGGCTCCAGGCCCTCGGCAACGAGCCAGTCGGCGACCTCAGCGCTCTCGGCGGCATTGGGCAGTACGACGATCACGCGGGGGCGATCGGCCACGGGGCCGTATTTGCACCGAGTGTGCCAGACAGATTTCCCAGCGACGCGAGCAGCACAACGGCGCTGCGAGTACGGATGTGCAACTGCCGGGAGAGATCTGTAACGCGCAAGTGAGGCATGATGTTCACCGTGCAGCCTCCTAGTGGACCGTATCAACTGAACCTGCAGCGGGCGGGACAGCCCTGCGACGCCGATTTCGCGGGCCAACCAACGGGCGGCCCGCTTTGCGTTTCGCTGATTTGCTCCACTAGAACGGCTATCCTGACGGCGGTCCTCGGGCTCTGGACGCTGAGCCTCGCGGCCCAGGCTCCGCCGGCTCCTCCGCCCCTGCGCCCGCCGACTCGCGCCGACCTGCTGCGCGGGGAGTACGGGCGATACCGCGCGAACAACGACCTGCTCTTCTACCATCTCGACGTCCGCGTCGACCCCGGGAAGAAGTCGATCGCCGGAAAGAACACGATCCGATTCAGGATGCTCGCCGACGACACGCGGATTCAGCTCGATCTCGCGCGCAACCTCGCCGTTGACCGGATCCTGCTGGACGGAACGCCCCTGACATTCGAGCGGGAGCTCGACACGGTCTGGGTGGACTTTCCGGCGACGCTGCGAGCGGGGCGCGAGTACGCCATCGACTTCTACTACTCGGGCCAGCCCCGCGAGCAGGGCCGGTTCGGGGGCATGTCGTTTGGCAAGGATCCGGCAGGCCGGCACTGGATTACGACGTCATGCGAGGACAACGGGGCCCGGGTGTGGTGGCCGAACAAGGACCAGTGGCGGGACGAGGTCGAGCGGATGCAGATCAGCGTGGCCGTTCCCAACGACCTGGTGGACGTCTCGAACGGCCGCTTTCTGGGCAAGACCGACCTCGGCGACGGCTATACCCGCTGGGACTGGCTGGTGCAGTATCCAATCAACAACTACAACGTCGCGCTGAACATCGGGCGCTACGAGCACTTCGCCGATCGCCTCGGCGACCTGCCGCTCGACTTCTACGTGCTGCCCGAGAACCTCGACAAGGCCAGGCGCCAGTTCGCGCAGGCGGCCCCGATGCTCGAGGCCTTCCAGAAGTACTTCGGCGAGTACCCGTTCGCGAAAGACGGCTTCAAGCTGATCGAGGTGCCCTACGCGGGCATGGAGCACCAGAGCGCCGTCGCGTACGGCAATCGCTTCGCCAACGGATACCTCGAGCGCGACTGGACCGGCGTCGGCACCAGCCTCAAGTTCGACTTCATCATCGTGCACGAGAGCGCCCACGAGTGGTTCGGCAACGCCGTCTCGGCCGCCGACGCCTCGGACATGTGGATCCACGAAGGGTGGACCACCTACCTCGAGGCCCTCTACGTGGAGCACATGTTCGGGCGTGACGAGGCCCTTCGTTACGTGAACGGCTACAAATCCAAGGTGCGCAACCGGGAGCCGATCGTCACCCAGCGCGGCATCCACACGGAGCCGACGCAGGACATGTATTTCAAGGGCGCGCTTTTCCTGAACACGTTGAGGAGCGTGGTGGACGACGACGCGGTGTGGTGGACGCTGCTGCGCGACTTCTACCAGCAGTTCAAGTACCGGAACATCCTGAGCGAAGACGTCGTGCGGTTCTTCAACACGAGGCTCGAGCGCGATCTCACTCCGCTGTTCGACCAGTACCTTCGCCGGGCGGATCTCCCGACGCTCGAGCTCGCGTTCGGCGAGCCGGGAACGCTCTCGTATCGCTGGAAGGCCGAGGAACGGGCGTTCTCGATGCCCGTGCGGGTCGGCTCGCCAGGCAACTGGACGCTGCTCCAGCCGACCACGGAGTGGAAGTCCATGAAGACGACTCTCCAGAAGGACGCTCTCGAAGTCGCCACCGACCTCTACTACATCAACGTCGTCAAACAGTGACGCGCCAACTAGCGCTGGCCTACTCCGCTCGCAGGACGGTGATCGGATCCAGGCGCGCCGCGCGCCGCGCCGGCACGACGGCAGCGACAACGGCCGCGCCAAGGAGCACGCCCACCGCGATGACGAAGGTCGCCGTATCCGTCGGCGTCACTCCAAAGAGCAGCGAAGCGATGGCGTCTGCCGCGGCCAGCGAGCCCGCCAGGCCAATCGTGATGCCGATCGCGGTGAGCCGCAGGGTATGCGACAGGATCATGCGGATGACCGAGGTGCGGTCGGCGCCGAGCGCCATGCGGACACCGATCTCGGATCGGCGCTCGAGCACGGCTGACGCAAGCACGCCGTAGATGCCGATGGCTGCGAGCAGAAGCGCGACGAGCGAAAAGAGCGTGAGCACGCGCGCGTGAAATTGTGGCTCGGCAACCGTTCGATCGACGACCGTTTCGAGCGTCGCAAGCGACCGCGGTGCCTCGTCCTCGTCTATGCGAGCCAACGCGGTTCGCATCGTCGGCGCCACCTGAAGGGGATCCCCGTGCGTGCGGACGAGAAACGTCATGTAACCAACGAAATACCGGTTCGTGACCTGCACGTAGGGCTGGTAGACCGCGTGCGTGGGAGCCGACCTGAATCCGCCCTGCCTGACGTCCTCGACGACACCGACCACGGTCAGCCAGTCCTCGGGCTTCGGCCGATCCACGAGCGCCATTCGCCTGCCCGACGGATCGACGCCGGGCCACAGGCGTCGCGCAACCGATTCACTGACGATCGCCACAGGTGGCCGGCCGGGGAGGTCGGCTTCCGTGAACGGGCGGCCGCGCAGCAGCCTGATGCCGATCGTTCGGAAGTAATCGGGACTGACGGCGACCTTCGTCGCGTTGTACTTTCCGGCGAGATCGGGGCGATCCTCGGCCTGCACGTCGCCCCAGCTCACCATGTCGCCGAGCGGGAGCCAGTTCACGGCGGCAACGGAGAGCACGCCCGGAGAGGCCGAGAGCGACTGCAGCAAGCGCGAGTGCAGCGTCGTCGCCTGCTCAGCTTTCGGGTACCTCGTCACCGGGAGATCGATCGTCATCGTCATCACACGCCCCGGTGTGAATCCGAGCGGAACACTGCGCAGTCCAATGACGCTCCTGACGAGCAGGCCTGCGCCCACGAGCAGCACGAGCGTCAGCGCGAGTTCGGAGATCACGAGGGCATGCCGCAGCCGATGCGACTGACGCGTGGCGGATGCCGTCCCCCCGCGCAAGGCAACGTACGGACTGTCGCCCGATATCTGCACGATGGGCGCGAGCCCCACGACGAGAGCCGTGCACACCGACAGCCCTGCCGTAAACGCGAGCACCCAGCCGTCCGCGCGAACCGCAATGTCCACGGGGAGCCGACCCGGGGGAATCAGCGATAGCAGCGCCGGACCGCCGAGGAACGCCACACCCGCGCCCACGCTCCCGCCGGCGAGCGACAGCAGCGCACCCTCGGCCAGGAACTGTCGTACGACACGAACTCGGCTTCCACCCAATGCCAGCCGTGTCGCGATCTCCTGACGGCGCGACACAGCGCGCATCAGCAGCAGGTGCATGACGTTGGCGCACACGATCACCAGGACCAGGACCACCGCACTGCCAAAGACCAGCACCGGCAATCGAACATCCCGCACCATGGCCTCGTGCAGCGGCGTCACCTGCGCCACGAGATCGCGAGGCCGGTTCGGATCGAGCGGCAGACTCCGTACCCACACGTCGAGGTCCGCTGCGGCCTGTTCGCCTGTGACGCCGGCCTTCACGCGGCCGATCACGGGACGCATGAAGCCGAGGTTTGGATTGATACGAACTGTCAGCGGAATCCAGTACGCCGCGTCCGCCGGATACGAGAAGCCCGGAGGAAGCACGCCGACCACTCTGTGCGGCACGCCATTGAGCACGACGGTCTTGTTGACGAACAAGGGATCGGCACCGAAATGGCGTCGCCACAGACCGTCGGCGATCAGGACGACCCTGCCGTCTCCCGATTGATCGTCTTCCGGTCCAAACGTCCGTCCGATCGCGGCGTCGACGCCGAGGACACGGAAGAAATCGGTCGTGACCGCTGCGCCGGACACCCGAGTCGCATTTCCCGCGCCGGTCATCGTGGACTCGGCGGCTGAGAAAGTCGCGACTGACTCGAGGGTGCGGTTCGCTCCACGAAAATCGAGATAACCGCGATCCGACATACCGGGGTAGAGCCAGGCGGGTCCTGGGGAGGCGTACGAAATCACGTACAACGCGTCAGGATCCGGGAACGGCAGCGGCCGCAGCAGCACGCTGCGAACGAGCGTGAAGATGGCGCCCGTCGCTCCGATGCCGAGCGCAAGCGTCACGATCGCGGTGAGCGCGAACGCGGGACTGCGGCGCAACGTCCGCCAGGCGAGGCGCGTGTCACGCGCGAGGTCGTCGAGCCACCCCCACCCCCACGCATCCCGCGCCTCCTCGCGCAGGCGCAGCGTGTTCCCGAACGCCCTTGGCTCCTGCAGCATCGCGCGGTGTGCCTCCATCTCCCGGCGCAGCTCCTCCTCTCGCGCGCCTCGTCGGAGCAGGTAGCCGAGACGACGGATCCACTCACCGATGATGCCCATGAACCTCACGCCTCATCCAGCAGCCAGCCAATCGCACTCGCCGTCCGCCGGTACTCCGCCATCTCGGCGTCGAGCTGCCGGCGTCCGCTGGCGGTGATGCGGTATTCCCGCACCTGACGCCCGGACTCCGATTCGCGCCACGCGGCTCTCACCCAGCCTTTGACGAGCAGCTTCTGGAGCGCAGGGTACAGCGAGCCTTCCTCGACGCTGAGCTCCTCGCGCGACAGCTGATGGAGGCGCTGCGCGATCGCGTACCCGTGCAGCGGCTGCGTCGTCAGAACGCGCAGCACCAGCATCATGAGCGTCCCCGGCGGGAGTCCAGCGTCCCTAGGCATAGGTCAACTATGCCTATTGTGGTCGCCGCCCGACTCCCGGTCAAGTACCGTGAGCGGGCGGTAATGGGGTCCGGCTGACTGCGGCCAGGATCTCATCGACCAGCGCCGTGTCGCGCTGGCGCCGGTAGGCTCCGGGAAACTGGGTGAAGCCCCACCTCGCGTTGAAGATCAGCTTGTCCTCCACGCGCCGCTCCATCGCGAACAGCTCCTTCTCGTCCAGCCGGCACAACCGGGTCAGCTCGCCGTAGACCATGTCGAAGCGCCTGCGCGGATCGAGCTCCTCGTCGTAGGACTCGTCG
>DASTDQ010000549.1:0-4269 GCA_035710305.1 Vicinamibacterales bacterium
GCGCGTCCGCCGGCGTTCCGGACGGCGTCGGCGATCTCTCGAACCAGCGCGGGTGTAGTACCTTGCACGACTCGATTATCTACGTATGTCTGCAGCCTTGGACCCGGCGATCCTCCTGCTGCGCGACCTGGTCGCGATCGATTCGGTCAACCCGTTGCTCGTGCCCGGCGCTCGCGGCGAATCGGACGTGGCTCGCCGACTGGCCGAGGAGCTCCGCGCGTGCGGTCTTGCGGTGGAGGTCACCGACGTGGCTCCGGGGCGGCCCAACGTCGTCGGCGTGCTCGAAGGCCGTCAGCCCGGACGCACGCTGATGATGTGCGGGCACACCGATACGGTCGGCGTTGCCGGCATGCTCCGTCCGTTCGATCCCGAGATTCGCGGCGGCCGCCTGTACGGGCGAGGCGCCCAGGACATGAAGGGGGGAGTTGCCGCGATGGTGAACGCGGCGCGGCGTGTGGTCGAAAGCGGCGGCCTTCCTCGCGGCCGTCTGGTCGTTGCGGCCGTCGCCGACGAGGAGCACGCCAGCCGGGGCGCCGAGGCGCTCGTCACCGGATGGCGAGCGGATGCGGCGGTCGTGACCGAGCCGACAGGTCTCGACCTTGCCGTCGCACACAAGGGATTCGAGTGGGTCGGTGTCGAGACACGCGGACGTGCCGCGCACGGCAGCCGCCCGCAGGAGGGGCGCGACGCGATCCTCCGCATGGGGCGCGTGCTCTCGCGCCTCGAGGCGCTCGACGGCCGGCTCCAGCGCGGCGCGCCGCACGCGCTGCTCGGCACGGCATCGCTGCACGCCTCGATCATCGAAGGCGGCCTCGAGATGAGCACCTACCCGGTGGCGGCCTCACTCAAGTTGGAACGGCGGACTCTTCCCGGCGAGCCCGCCCGGGTCGGGCTGGGGGAGGCCGAGGCAATCCTCGAAGAGCTGCGCGCGGCCGACGCGGAATTCGACGCCCGTGCGGCGCCCATATTCAGCCGCGAGCCGTACGAAATCGATCCCGGCAGCCCGTTGCCCGATGCGTTGATGCGCGCCGCCGCCGCCGTCGGCCATGCCCCGGCGCGCGTCGGCATGACGTTCTGGACCGACGCGGCGATCCTCGGCGCGGCCGGGATCCCGTCGGTGCTCTTCGGGCCGGGAGGCGCCGGCCTCCATAGTCAAGAGGAGTACGTGCTCATCGAGGACGTGTGCCGCTGCCGCGACGTCCTCGTCGAGCTCGCGAGGACGTTCATTGGGTAGATGCTGGCGGCCCCGCGGTTGACATACGAAACTATTCATAGTAAAAGCCTCGTACTATGAGACCGCGCATTACAAATCCCCGGCCGACCGACGCGGAGCTCGAGATCCTGAACATCCTGTGGCAGACCGGTCCCGCGACCGTTCGGCGTGTTCATGAGCAGCTCGCCAGGACGAAGCCCTCCCAGTACACGACCACCTTGAAGCTGATGCAGATCATGGCGGGCAAGGGTCTGCTCGAGCGTGACGAGCGCGAGCGGTCGCACGTCTACGGTCCGACCGTCGGGCGGGAGCACGCGCAGCGGCAGATCGCCGCCCATCTGATGGAGCGTGCGTTCGCCGGATCGCTTCGGAGCCTCGTGGTTGGTGCCCTCGGCGGGCGGCGGGCGACGAGAGGCGAGCTGGCGGAGCTGCGTGAGTTGATCGAGGAGCACGAAAGTGGCAGGCCGGGCGCAAGGAACCGGAACGGCCGGAATGGGAGGGCACAATGATGGGCGCGTGGCTGTCTCCGCCGGTCCTCGAACGGCTGGCCGGTTCCCTGCTTCACTTCGTCTGGCAGGGCGCGGCCATTGCGATTCTGGCCGCGCTGACGCTCGGCGCCCTGCGACGACGCTCAGCGGAGAGTCGCTACGCGGTGGCGTCGGCGGGGCTGCTGGCGATGGTGCTCGCCCCGGTCGCGACCTTCGTCTTCTACGAAGAGGCTGGCGCTCTGGCGCAGCGGCTCCTGCGCAGCCTCGACGATGCGGCGGCGATCGCTGCCGCGCAGGCTCCGGCCTCCGGCGTCAATCTCTGGACGCGCCGGATCGTCGCGTTGTGGGCGGCCGGCGTCGTCGTCTGTATGGCCCGCTTGGCGGGTGGATGGCTCCTGTCGCGCGGCCTGGTGCGATCGGCTTCGGCCGTCGCGACGCCGGTGGTCCAGGAGGCCATGCGGCTGGCACGTGCGGGGCTCGGCTTCGACCGCGCAGTGCGGGTGCTCGCGGGGACGAACATCGGCACGCCGGTGGTGGTGGGCTGGTTGCGGCCCGCCATTCTGTTGCCGGCATCCGCGGTCACGGGCCTGGATGCCGATCAGCTCCTGGCGATTCTCGCGCACGAGCTCGCGCACATCCGGCGCCAGGACTTTCTCGTCAACGCCCTCCAGCGCGCCGTGGAGTGTGTGCTCTTCTACCATCCGGCGGTGTGGTGGATCTCTCGACGAGTCCGCGTGGAACGCGAGCGCTGCTGCGACGACCTCGCGGTTCGGGTCTGCGGCGATCGGCTGGTCTACGCCCGATCGTTGATCGCGCTCGAGAAGGCGCGCTCGGTCGGACCAGCCCTGGCCGTTCCCGCCGCCGGCGATAGTCTGACCGATCGCGTGCGGCGCATTCTCGGCGCGGGGGGAACAAGCCTGGACTGGCCGTCTGCGATGGCCGCGCTCGTCTGCGTGGCGATCCTCGTGGGCGCCGGGTTGTCGCGTCCCATATTTGCGGAACCGGCGGTTCTGCCCGCTCCTCGAACGAGCACAGCACCGCCTCGCACGCCTGAGCCTCCGGCGGAAACGCCGGGGCCCATCGCATCTCCATTAAGCGCGATCGCCGCCATTGCCACCGCTCAGAACGCCCGGCCGGCCGCGCCGATCTCGTCGGCCGAGCCGCGGTCGCCCGGGCCGCAGGTCACGCAGCCCACGATTTCCGCGGCCCGACAAGCAGCGAGGGAAAAGCTCGGTCAGCTCCGCGTGGAGTACAGCGCCGACTCGTTCGCGAGGCAGGCTGCCGAAGGCGACACCATCGCAGTCAAGCTGTTCCTGGCGGCTGGGATGGACATCGACGCGCGCGATCAGGAGGGATTCACGGCCCTCGCCAGAGCCGCGCGGAAGCGACAGACCGAGACTGCCCAGTCTCTCGTCGCCGCTGGGGCGGACCCGAATCTCGCGGTCAGCAAGGATCCGGCATGGGGAAGCCCCCTTGCCTTCGCTGCGGAAAACGGAGACGTGGCGACGATGAAGGTCCTGCTGCTCGGGGGGGCGAAGGTTGACCTCAAGGTCGGTCGGATTGGCGAGACACCGTTGCTGTTTGCCGCCTACGCCGGGCACCGCGACGCGGCGGCTCTGCTGCTCGACAACAAGGCCGACATTGAAGCCAGGACCACGGACCAGAGCACCGCCATTCTGGCCGCCGTCTGCTCTCGAAATAGCGACGTCATGAGGGTCCTTGGGGATCGGGGAGCCGACGTCAACGCCGCTTCATTCCAGCAGCGCACCGCGCTTCATTGCGCGGCACAGCAACACGACCTCGAAGCCATGGAGTACCTGGTCGGCAAGGGCGCCGACGTCAACGCCGCAGCGAAGAGTCGTTCGCCTCTTCTGAGCGCGCTGAGCGCTCCCAATACAGATGCAACCCGGGCCAGCGCCGCCGCAGTGTTTCTCATCGATCGGGGCGCCGACGTCAACGTAACCGCAGACGACAGTGCCGGATCGACGCCGCTGATATTGGCGGTCCGACGACAGCTTCCAGACGTCGTCGGCGCGCTGCTGGCCCGGGGCGCCGATCCAAACGCAAAGGCGAAGAATGGCGAGACTGCTTTGATGCGGGCCCTCGGCCAAGCCCTCGGCGGCACTGAAGCAAACGCGAGCCTCGCCATGGTCCTGATCGCTAGGGGTGCCGACGTAAACCTGCCGGGACGCTCAATCGTGGGGCCAGCGCCGACCCCGTTGCTTCTGGCCGTTCAGGCCAAGAACATCGGCCTCGTGCGCGCGCTCCTGGCCAGGGGCGCGGACCCGAATGCGCCAACAGCACCCAGTCCTTTGAGCGCGGCGGCTGGCAACGAGGAGATCGTGAAGTTGTTGACCGACGCGGGGGCGAAGCCCTAACGGAGGCTTACCTTCGTTCTCGTATCAGCGCGCGAATCACGAACCACAGGTTCTCCTTGCGTTCCCCGAGGCGCCGCATGAAATACGGAAACCATTCCCGCCCGAACGGGACGTAGACGCGCATGCGGTATCCGTCGGCGCGCAGCGAGGCCTGCAGGTCCCGGCGGACGCCGTAGAGCATCTGAAACTC
>DASTDQ010000550.1:0-4581 GCA_035710305.1 Vicinamibacterales bacterium
CAACGTCAAGGCAGCCGTCCTGATCGCCCTCGCCCTGGCAATCGGGGCCATGGGCATCTACGTCGCGGAGGCGGACGACGCGCCCGGCGGCGCCGTCATCGCGCTGCTGCTGATGATCGGCACGGTCGTGCTCGCCGTGAAGGCCGCCCGGAACCGGCTGCCGGCCTGGGCGGTGCGCACCGCGCTGACCGTCGGCGTCCTTATTGCGGCGTTGGCGGCATTTATGACCCATGCGGTCACGGTGACCGCGCCTCCTGTCGCGCAGTCGCAGGGCGTGCCATCGGTCATCGATTCGGCGCCGTCGCCGCAGTATGCGGGGGCCGTCGAGCGCGCCCGGGAGCTCGTTCACGCGGCCGTCCTCGAGCAGAACCTGCCAGGGGTCTCGGTGGCGGTCGGTATCGGCCTGCCCTCAGTAGCCTCGGCGAAGAAGGGCACGATCGTCTGGGCGGAAGGATTCGGCTGGAGGGACATTGACACGCGGACGCCGGTCACGCCGAACACCCGATTCAACATCGGCACGGCGGCGTCCGTGGTCACTGCCGCCACTGTGACGTCGCTCGGGCTGACCAACACCGGCGCCGAGTCGGCGGTGGAGTGGAGTCCGGAGCAGATCGGCGAGCCGGGAGAGGACTTCCCGCCCCTCGCGCTCATCCGCCACCTCATCCTCCAGCCGCTCGGTTTGGCTCCCGCCGAGTATCCATTGCCGGACGATCGCGCGACGTTCTACGTCCCGCGATCTGATGACAATCCGCTAAGTGGAAGGCGGCTGATGTACATGCGCGACCTGGCGTGCTGCGCGGGGACGATGGCGTCCTATTCCACGCCGTCTGATCTGGTGCGCGTCGGCCTGGCGAACGAAGGCAGCATCAACGGCGAGCTGGCGGGCGGGATGGTGATGTCGCTGGTGACACTGCGCGACAGCGGCATCGTCGTCGCCGTGGCGTCCAACATCGCGCACGCCAACACGTCTGCGCTCGGCCTGAAGATCGGAGATGCGTTCGCGAGATGAGAGCCGCGCTCGCGGTCACCAGGGCGCCACGCGTCTTCCGACCTGAGCCAGCCAGAAAGGAAGGCGCCGAAGGCCGAGGAGAGTAGACTTCAGTTCAGCTCTCGGCAGCAGCTCAGGAGCTCCTGTCACGTGGCTGGCGAGACGTGTCTGCGAGTCGCATGCAGCGCCTGATCGAGCAACCAGTCGCCGAAGGCCACGTGCTTGAGGGGGGCGTCCCTCGTGGGCGCGTCCACTACCACCTCGCCGTATATCAGCACTTTACCGGCGAGGACGGCGAGCCCGTTCCGCCGAATCTCGAGGTCGAAGGTCGCGTGATCGCCCTCGACCATTTCGATGTGGCCCGGTTCCACCGCAGCGGCGCCGAGTTGACGCTTTGCCTGGCGGATGGCCGCCTGCTCGATTTTCGGATCGTCAACGACGAGGGCGCGATTCGCTCCACGGCGCGCGGACTGTACAAGGCGGAGTGAATCCACTATCCCGCCCCGGCTGTGCTGCGGGGGGGTGCGGAGGATTTCGCTGATCCGGCTCCCTGGGCGAGACGGTCGCCCGCCTTCAGGCCTGATTCTGCGACAAGTCGGTGGCAGGTTGCTTGCTCCAGCGACGAGCGGGAGCGGACCTGGTGAAACTGTCCGTGATCGCCCTCGATTACGACGGCACCATTGCGCGCAGAGACGTGCTGGACTCGACGGTGCGCCCGGCCATTGCTGCCGCCAGGACGAGCGGCGTGACCGTACTGCTGGTGACGGGACGGATCCTCGAGGACCTGCAGCGGGTGGTCGGGGACCTGCACCTGGTTGACGGAGTCATCGCCGAGAACGGCGCGGTCGTTCACTTCCCTCACAGCGGGCACACGTCGGTGCTCGCACCGCCGGTTCCAGAGGCGTTCGTTGTCGAACTGCGCCGCCGCCGCATTCCCTTCGGTCTCGGGCGCTCACTGGTGGACGCCGACGCCGCACTCGCTCCAAAGCTGCTCGAGGTGATTCGAGCGCTCGAACTGCCGCTCGTGCTGGTCTTCAATGGCGGTCGTGTGATGGTCCTTCCTCAGGGCGTCAGCAAGGCCACCGGTCTTCACGCCGCGCTCGACGCGCTTCGCCTGTCCGCTCGGAACATGGTCGCGATTGGTGATGCGGAGAACGACCACGAGCTGCTTCGCCTCGCCGAAGTCGGCGTTGCGGTGGAATGGGCCAGCCCTGCGTTGCGCTCCGCCGCCGACATCGTCCTCCAGGGGTCGGGGCCGCCGGCCGTTGCGGCGTATGTGCGTGCGCTGGCCGAAGGCGGGCGCCTTCCGATTCCTCCACGGGCTCGGCGGCGACTGATACTCGGCCATACCGAGGATGGCCGCGAGTTTTCGCTGGCGGTTCGGGGCCGCAACGTGCTCGTTGCCGGCGATGCCAAGTCGGGCAAGTCGTGGGTGGCCGGGCTCCTGTGCGAGCAGCTCATTCTTCACGGCTACTGCGTGTGCGTCATCGACCCGGAAGGCGATTACCGGTCGCTCGAGGCTCTGCCGGGAGTCACCGTGCTGGGCGGCGAGGATCGTCCCCCGACTCCGCGGGATCTTCTGCGAGCGCTCCGGTATCCGGATCGCAGCGTCGTCATCGATCTATCCCATCGGCCGCAAGACGAGAAGATCGAGTACATCCGCGCGGTCCTGCCAGCCCTGAACGAGATTCGTCACCGGACTGGCCTTCCGCATCGGATCGTCCTGGACGAGGCCCACTACTTTCTGCAGGATGTCGGCGCGGGTCATCTCCTCGATCTCGAGCGACATGGGTATGCGGTTGTGACCTATTGGGCGTCTCGACTTCCACGGGAGCTCCTGGCCGCCACCGAAGTGATGATCGTGACGCGTGAATCGAATCCCGCAGAAGTGGAGGCGCTGCGGCAATGGTGCTCGACGTGCGACAAGGTCGACCGCTCGCAGTGGGCGCTGCTCGGACAGCTGCGTGCGGGCCAGGCCGTGGCGCTGCCGATTACCGAGGAAGCCGGCGGCGAGCTGCGACTGTTCACGATCGCTCCGCGATTGACGCCTCACGTCCGTCACCGGGAGAAGTACGTGGATGTCCCGGTGGCGGAGCATCGAGCGTTCATCTTCTCGACGAACGGCCACCACTCCGGCCAGCGCGCCCGTACGCTGCGTCAATTCGTGTCCATCCTGGAACACGCGCCGGTGACGCTCCTGGAGGGGCACGTGCGAAGGGGCGATTTCTCGCGTTGGATTGGCGACGTCTTCGGAGACTACCCGCTTGCCACCGAATTGCGAGCGCTCGAAGAGCGGCATCGGGCCGGCGCCTCGCCGGACACCCTGCCGGAAATCGTTGCAGCGATTCGCGGGCGGTACGATCTGGTTCGTGACCAGCAGGCCCGGAGAGCCAGCTGAGGCTGTTGCACCGCAGTGGGGCGCGCAGCTCTCTCCCCCCTATGCCGCGTTTGTTCCCGGTCTGCGGAAGAGCCTCAACGGTGCATCAGACACTCGTTCAGAAGGCGAACACGACCGCAAGGCCTTTCGCGCGTGACGTCACCAACGGTACGGCCATCAGGCTCGCCCCGGAGGCCGCGGCAGGCGGCGAGGCCTGGTAGACCACGCGCAGCTTCCCGGGAATCACGGCGTCGAGAGCGAGTCCAATCAGCGCCCCAAGCCCCGGCATGACGGTGAATCCTTCGGCGCACTCGATTCCCGCATTGACGTCGGCGGAATCATCCGCGATCGCGCCGATGCACCACGCCGCCCCCACGCCTCCGCCAGCGACGAGGCCAACCAGCGTTCCGTTCTTCAGCGAATCGCGATCGCGGGCGCGAACGTGACGGACATTGGACCCGGCGAACGTGACGAGGCCATCCGCCTTCAGAACGATTTCGTCGCCCGAGAGCCGCTCGAGCCTGCCGTTCACCTCGCGTCCCGAAGTGTCGGTCACCGAGACCTGCTGACCGGCGTGAATGCGTCCGGCAAGGGCGTCGAACGAGGAGACCGGCGCCTGCGCGGACGCCGCCGTGGCCGTCCCCAAGAACCCTGCGCACAAGAGTGCGGTCCATGGTCCAGGTGTCATTTGGCCCCCCCGTGGGTCAGTTGGTAGCAAGTCACGTACCCGGCAGGCATTCGATCTGGAGCGTGCGCAGGCCGCGAAGCGGATGGCGCGGGGCGCGGACCCGAGGTGAATCGCGAGCGCTTCCTCGATCTGACGGCTACGGCTCGATAGGGTCCTCGTCAGAACGAGTACTTCACCGCGAGCTGCACGACGCGTGGATCGAGGGCGGTCGTGATGGTGCCGAAGTTCGCCGCGCCGTGCATGGCCGCCGGCGCACCGAAGTTCGCCGTGTTCAGCAGGTTGAACACTTCGGCGCGCAGTTCGATGGCCCGTTCGCCCCCGACGCGGATAAGCCGCATCACGGAGAGGTCCACGTCGCGATACGACGGCCCCCGCACGGGGTTGCGTGACGCCGTTCCAATCTGAAACTCGCTCGCCGTCGAGAACGCCGCCGTGTTGAACCAGCGGGCGGGCGTCCGCTCGCCGGCAGGCAGCGTGGGATCGCCGGCAAGGTTCGGCCTCTGCGTCGTGAAACCGGCATACCCGAGC
>DASTDQ010000551.1:0-6268 GCA_035710305.1 Vicinamibacterales bacterium
TACCTGCGGAAGAACGGCGTGCCCTACAGCGCGCGCACGACGCTGCGCGAGTACTTCGACCTCTCGACCGAGCGGAACGGCGACATCTGGTTCACGGTCACCTCGATCGTCGAGGATCCGGAGTACCTCACGGAGCCGTTCGTGACAAGCTCGAATTTCAAGAAGCAGGCTGATTCCGCCGGGTGGAACCCGCGGGAATGTACATCCCGATAAGGGCTCAGCCGGGATGTCGGGGGCGGAGCCCTTGGTTGGGTTAGACTGAGATTGTGCCCGGCTTCCTGAACCGCCGGCGGTTTCGCGTCCTGGCCATGGGCCTGCTGGCGACGCTCGCCCTTGCGGTCGCCGTGGAAGCGCAGTTCGAAGGGCTCCAGCAGCGCGGCCGGCGGGGGCGCAGCTTCAGCCGGATTGCCACGCCTGCCACGCCGGATGATTTCGCCGGCGGCTTTCAGTTCTGTCGCGTCGCGTTCGCCAGCGACTTCCGCGGAGACGGCGGCAACTGGAGCGTTGACTACCCGCGGGCCGACATCAACCTGTCGATCCGCTTGCGGGAGCTGACCAAGACGGACGTCAGCGTCGATACAGCCAAGGAGCCTCTTCCA
Source organism: Vicinamibacterales bacterium (assembly GCA_035710305.1). Taxonomy (GTDB): domain Bacteria; phylum Acidobacteriota; class Vicinamibacteria; order Vicinamibacterales; family UBA2999; genus Gp6-AA40. The sequence goes on from DASTDQ010000551.1 coordinate 600, forward strand.
CTTCTGATCACGCTCGACTCCGAGGAGCTGTTCCAGTGCCCGTTCATCATGATGACCGAGGTCGGATCGGCGTCGATCAACGACGAAGAGGCCGCGCGGCTGCGGGAATACCTTTTCAAGGGAGGGTTCCTCTGGGCGGACGACTTCTGGGGCAGCTATGCGTGGGAATGGTGGGTGGCGCAGTTCAACAAGGTCCTCCCGATCGCCAAGTACCCGATCGTCGACCTGCCATCCAGCCATGCCCTCTTCTCATCGAATTTCCAGATCACGAAGGTGCCGCAGATCGCGTCGATCGGACACTGGGCGAGCACCGGGGGCGGCACCTCGGAGCGGTTCGAGGACAGCGCGGTCGCTCACGCGCGGGCCGTGCTCGACGAGCACGGCAACATCATGGTGCTCATGACGCACAACACCGACCTCGGCGACTCCTTCGAGCGCGAGGCGGACGATCCGCAGTATTTCTACCAGATGTCGGTGCCCGGCTACGCGTTCGGCGTCAACACGCTGCTCTACGCGCTCACGCACTGATTACCTCGTGACGCGGCGGCTGAAGCCGCCGCTCTACGAATCCCCGCCGAGTCCCCGCCGAATCCCCGCTGTAGAGCGCACGCTTCAGCGTGCGCGTCGACGGCCGGACCGTGAGTACGTAGTGTCCGGCTTCAGCCGGACCGTGCGTACGTAGTGTCCGGCTTCAGCCGGACCGTGCGTACGTAGTGTCCGGCTTTAACCGGACCGTGCGTACGTAGTGTCCGGCTTTAACCGGACCGTGCGTACGTAGTGTCCGGCTTTAGCCGGACCGTGCGTACGTAGTGTCCGGCTTTAGCCGGACCGTGAGTACGTAGTGTCCGGCTTTAGCCGGACCGTGAGTACGTAGTGTCCGGCTTCAGCCGGACCGGGACCTCACGACGAAGGGTCCGTTGAACACCAGCTCGGCGATCGGCCGCCGTGAGCTCGGTGTTTCGCGCGACTGGAAGTCCGGCGGCAGCACGTCGATCGGACCCGGCTTGCCTATCGCGGCCATCGCCTCCACCTTGAACTCGTCGGGGATCGCGAGCTCGGTTTTCGCGCGCGCGTAGTCGAAGCCGGCCATCCCGTGCACGACGAGACCGCGGAGAATCGACTGAAGCGCGAGGTTCTCCCATGCGGCGCCGGTGTCGTAGGAGTGCGTCTTGAGCGGACGGCCGTTCTGTTCGTTGACGGTGCGCGAGACGAAGACCAGCAGGACCGCCGCGTTGCGGCACCAGGCCTGATTGCGCTCGACGAGCAGGCCGAAGAACGACGGCCACTGCTCGGAGTCGCGGTGGGCGTACAGGATGCGCCACGGCTGCGTGTTGCCGGCCGACGGCGCCCACCGCGCCGCCTCGAAGAGCGACATCAGCTCGTCGTGAGAGAGCGGCTCGCCCGACATGGCGCGCGGCGACCAGCGGTCCAGAAAAAGCGCGTCGATCGGATGATCGGCGGTGCGGTGATCGCGTCCGCGAAGCGGCACGGGATCAGTAACCCAACCGGAGGACGCCCGACTCTGACCCGTTCACCGTCCCCTTCTCGAGCCACTCGAGGGAGGCGCGGAAGAGCACCGTGTGATTCTTCTCCCACATCGCGTTGTGCGAGGCGCAACCGAGATCGATCAGGACTTTCTGCTTCGCGCCCAGATCCTCGTACAGCTCTTTCGGCCGCTCGGGCGGGACCTGTTTGTCGTGGATGCCGGCCACGATGAGCGTCGGCGCCTGACTCCTGGCGACGACCGCGGCGTTCCATCCCCAGGTCGTCGTGTTCGGCGCGCGGCGAACGCCCGAGCCCCACGTGGCGCCGACCGGATCCGACTCGAGCATCGACGACCAGACGACGTCGCTCACGGCCCGGTCGAACTGGGCTGGACATCCGATCTGGCGATCCCAGTTCGCGTCGAAGTCGGCGCGCGACTGCGTGTCGAACACCGTGCCGGCGGCGGGTTTGGCTGGCGCCTCGGCGGCGCTCGCGCGGCCGTAGGCCGGCGCCAGGAAGACGAGGCGGTGAACCTTCTGTGGATTCCGGGCGGCGTATCCACCGGCGCGCGGGCCGCCGAGCGACCAGGCCACGAGGCTCACGCGCTCGACGCCCCGCAGGGCGCGGATGTAATCGACGGCGGCCCCGATATCCGCCCAGTCCGACGCGATGGTCGTCATCGCATGGGGATAGGACGCCGTACAGGGCGCCGCGATGAGGCGGCCGACGAACGCCGCCTGCTGGTTCGCCGACAGGTTGCACGGATCGTTCATCGCCGCGGGGCGCGTCGATCGCCCGTAGCCGGTCATGTCCACCGAGAAGACGTCGAATCCGGCCCGAGCCAGGTACGCCATCCAGCTGTAGTCTTCGTACGGAACGTCGAAGGCGACCTCGGCTGGCGTGCCTCTGCCATGCACGAAGAGCACGACGCGGTCGGCCGCCCGCGCATTCCGCGCCAGCATGCCCGCCTGGACACGCTCACGCACGTAGAGCTGCGCCGGCTGGCCTGCCAAAGCCGGTACGGCCGACGTCACGCGTACGAAGTGATCGATGGTCAGGATACGCTCGCCGTCATCGGCAGCCGCCGACACCGCAAGCACAACCGTCACGAGGATGGTGGAAAGAATTCTCATACGGGAGACGTCGTGTCCGGCTTCAGCCGGACCGTGATCAGTGCGCCGACGCCCGCAGATGCTCCCTCAGCAGGTCGCGGCCGAAGTCGCCTCGGAAGTCGCGCCAGATCGAGTGGACGTGATTGCCGTTGTTCTGGCTGTTGTCGAACTCGATCAGGAACGTCGGACCCTGCACGCGGTAGTAGTGCCGCTGTCCCCGCTCGATCGACCCCGCCCACGCGAACGTGATGTTGTCCATGCCGGCGATCTTGATTTTCGCCATCCGGTCGGCGGCGATCTCGGGCGCCATCAAGCCGGCGTAGGCGTCGAGCACCTTCGACAGCATCTCGCGCTGCGCCGGCGTCATCGCGAAGGCCGGCAGCCCGGCCGGAGACAGCGGGTTGATGTCGAGCGTATTGCCCGTCACGATGTCGTTCAGCGCGACCTCGTTGAAGATCGCGGTCTTCCGCTGCCCCGCATCGAGCGCGGTGACGAGCGTGCGCGCCGTGTCCTCGAGCAGTCCGAGCGTCCGATGCCCCTTCTGCGGACCCTCCCTGACTTCGGCGGGGTTGGCGCCGGCAAACGAGGGCGTGCTCGAAATCGCCGTCCCGTTCACGACCGAGAAATGCAGCGAGATGTGGTGGAACTCGACGCGCCAGCCCCAGGTGCCCTTGGCCGCCGGCGTGCCGAAGATCGAGAAGCGGTAGTTCTCGGGATCCCGGACCGGGCCGCTGCCCTTCTCGGTCTCTCGCAGGATGCTCTCGAGCTGCATGATCTGCGTGTAAGTCGTGTAGCCGCGATCGCTCAAGCCGGTCTTCAGCAGCTCGTGCGCGGCCTTGCGCTGCGGCTCGGTCATCGCCTTGACCATCAGGCCGTTGCGCTCGAACTGCGGGACGAAGTGCCACCGCAGCCGCTCCGCGGAATCGAAGGCGAATGTCGCCTGCTGTCGCTGCTCCGGCGTCAGCGACGCGAGAAACCGTTCGGCCGCCGTGGCCATCGACGCCGATGGAGACGTCCGTTGTGCTTGGACGATGGCGCCGCCGAGCGCCGCCAGCACGACGAGCGCCAGAATCACACGGCGGGAAATCAGACCGGTCATACGCACCTCGATGGCGGATGGTAACACAACGACGCCGGGTTGAATTTCCGCGCCTTTGCGCCACGGAAATTCAACCCGGCGTCGTCGTATCATGTAGCCCGCCAGGAGGCCGCCGTGGCAGATACACCCGACAGCACCCCCACCGTGTCGCTCGACCGCCGGGACTTCTTCAAGGGGGCCGCGCTCGGCGCTGCCGGACTGGTGGTCACGGGAAAGGCCGCGGAGGCCGCCCCGATCCAGCCGCCCATCGTCGAGCTGCCCGCCGCGTCTCACGACCTTGCGTACGCGCCGCCGCAGGCGGGCGCGGCGCCGGCTCCACGCCCCGCCGGGCAAAGCCGCCCCGCCTCCGACTTCATGGTGGACGTGCTGAAGAAGATCGGCTTCGAGTACGCGGCCATCAATCCCGGCTCGACGTTCCAGGGGCTGCACGAATCGCTCGTCAACTACGGCGGCAATTCCGCCCCCGAGCTGCTGACGTGCCTGCACGAGGAAGCCGCTGCCGCCATGGCGCACGGCTACGCCAAGGCCGCCGGCAAGCCGATGCTGGTCGTCGTGCACGGGACGGTCGGTCTGCTCCACTCGTCGATGGCGCTGTTCCAGGCCTGGGCCGATCGCGTGCCGGTGGTGATCATGGTCGGACACCACCGCAATCCGAGCGGCGTGATCAACCGGCCGCACAGCGCGCAGGACATGGGGCTGCTCGTGCGCAGCTTCGTCAAGTTCGACGACGAAGCGACGACGCTCGAACGCTTCGCCGAGTCGGCGATGCGCGCGTACCGCATCGCGATGACACCGCCCATGGGGCCCGTGCTGCTGACGGTCAGCGCCGAGCTGCAGGAGTCGCTCGTCACCGCCGAGCCGAGGATTCCGGAGCTGACGATCCCGGCCCCGCCACAGGGGGATGCCGCGGCGGTGCGCGAAGCCGCCCGGCTGCTCGTGACCGCGCAGAGCCCGCTGATTCAGATCGCGAAGGTCGGCCGCACGCCGAAGGCGTGGGATCTGCTCGTCGAGCTGGCGGAGACGCTCCAGGCGCCCGTGGACGTCATGGGCTACTCATCGTGGCAGAAGTTTCCGTCCTGGCATCCGCTGTACGGCACCGGCGGGCGCGGCTACACGCCGGACGTGACGCTCGGGCTCGAGGTGACCGACATGTCGGCGCAAGCGCGCACGGCCAGGGCGAACGGCCGGAAGACGATCAGCATTTCGGCCGAGCACCTTTTCCAGGGGAGCAACATCCACGACTACGGACGCTACGCGGACGTGGACCTGGCGATCGCCGCGGACGGCGACGCCACGCTTCCCGTGCTCATCGAGGAGATCCGGCGCCAGATCACCCCGGAGCGCAAGAGCGCGATCCAGGCGCGAGGCTCGCGCGTGGCGGCAGCGCACAAGGAGATTCAGCTCGCCAGCATCGGCGACGCGCGTCACGGATGGGACGCGAGCCCGGTGAGCGTTCCGCGCCTGATCGCGGAGCTCGGGGATCAGATCGCCAACGACGACTGGGCGATCGTCTCGGGCCACCAGTTCACGGGCGACTGGCAGCGCCGGCTCCTCAACCACGACAAGCCGTATCGCTACAACGGCGACTGCGGAGGCTTCGGCATCGGCTACGACACGCCGGCGTCGGTCGGCGCGGCGCTGGCGCACAAGAAAGCCGGCCGCCTGTCGGTGGCCATCGTCGGCGACGGCGACCTGAACTTCAGCCCCGGCGTGATCTGGACGGCGGCGCACCACAAGATTCCGCTGCTGCTCGTCGTGCACAACAACCGCGCGTACCACGCCGAAGTGATGATCATCCAGCGGATGTGCGGCGTGCGCGGGCGCGGCAACGCCAATTCCCACATCGGCAACGTGATTGCCGATCCGAACCCCGACTACGCGCAGATTGCGAAGGGGTACGGGATGTACAGCGAAGGGCCTATCGAGAACCCGAAGGAATTGGCCGGCGCCTACAGGCGCGCACTGGCCAAGGT
>DASTDQ010000552.1:0-3245 GCA_035710305.1 Vicinamibacterales bacterium
TGTCGCCGGCCATCTCCATCGAGCAGAAGACGACCGGGTCGAACCCGCGGTCCACGGTCGGCACCGTGACCGAGATCTACGACTACCTGCGGCTGCTGTTCGCCAACATCGGCGTACCGCACTGCCCCAAGTGCGGGCGCGAGATCTCCTCGCAGACGCTGGAGCGCATCCTCGATCTGGTGATGCTGTACCCGACCGACGCGCGGATCAACGTCATGGCGCCGATCGTCCGCGGCAGGAAGGGCGAGTTCAGGAAGGAGCTGCAGGCGCTGCGGCAGCGGGGGTTCAGCAAGGCCCGCGTGGACGGCCAGTTCCGTTCGCTCGACGAGGAGATCAAGCTCGATCGTCGCCGCAACCACACGATCGAGGTGGTGGTGGACCGCCTGATCGTCAAGTCAGGCATCGAGCGGCGGCTGTCCGAGTCGCTGGAGGTCGCGCTCTCGCTCGCCGACGACATCGTGGTCATCAACACGTACGACGGCGGCGATCAGCTGTTCTCGCGACGGCTCGCGTGCGTCGTCTGCGGCCTGTCGATGCCCGAAATGACGCCGCGCGCCTTCTCGTTCAACTCGCCGCACGGCGCCTGCCAGGCCTGCCAGGGCCTCGGCGCAACCTACGACTTCGACCCGGCGCTCGTGGTGCCGGACGAGTCGAAATCGCTGCTCGGCGGCGCGATTGCTCCATGGGCGCGCGGCGATCGCAAGCTGGTGAGGGAAGCGGTGCTGACGCTGGCGCGTACCTTCGGCATCGATCCGGACGCCCCTTTCGGCAAGCTGCCCCGAAAGCATCGCGAGCTCGTGCTCTTCGGACCATCCGGTTCCGCCCGGCTCGAGAAGGCGGCCGCGAAGGCGACCGAGGCCCCGCCGGACGAGGACGACCAGGACGACGAGGAATTCGAGCTGCCACGGCCCCGCAAGCCGTCGGCGCGGTCGGGGCAGCCCGATCCGTTCGGCCGCGGCTTCGAGGGCGTCGTCCCGAATCTTCGGCGGCGGTACGAGGAAGGATCCTGGAGCGCTCAAGAGGAGCTCGAGCCGTATCGCATGCTCCGGCAGTGCCCGGCCTGCCGCGGTCAGCGGCTGAAGCCCGGAAGCCTCGCCGTGAAGGTGAAGGGACGAGGCATCGCCGAGTACGTGAACCTGCCGGTGAGCGACGCACTCGAGGTGTTCGAGTCGCTCGAGCTGACCGACCGTGAGTCCCTCGTCGCGAGCCGCGTCCTCCGCGAGATTCGCGAGCGGCTTCGCTTCCTGCACGACGTCGGGGTCGGCTACCTGACCCTCAACCGCGGCGCCGCCACGCTGTCGGGCGGCGAGGGCCAGCGCATCCGCCTGGCGACGCAGATCGGCGCCAACCTCTCCGGCGTGCTCTACGTCCTCGACGAGCCGTCGATCGGCCTCCATCAGCGCGACAACCGGCGCCTGCTCTCGACCTTGTCCCGGCTGCGCGACCTGGGCAACACGGTTGTCGTCGTCGAACACGACGAAGAGACGATTCGGTCCGCTGACTACGTCGTGGACCTCGGGCCGGGCGCCGGGGAGCACGGCGGGCACGTGATCTTCCAGGGCGAGCCGGGCGGCCTGCTCGAGAACGGGCACGGATCGCTCACCGGCGCCTACCTCCGCGGCGAGCGATCGATTCCGACGCCCGCGGCCCGGCGGCCCTCGTCGAAAGGCGCGCTCGTCATCCGCGGGGCGCGCGCCAACAACCTCAAGAACATCGACGTCAGCATTCCTCTCGGCACGCTGACGACGATCACCGGCGTGAGCGGCTCGGGAAAATCGACGCTGGTCAACGACATCCTGTACCGCTCACTGGCCAAGACGATCTATCGCGCCTCGGCCGAGCCTGGCGCGCACGATCGCATCGACGGCATCGATCTCATCGACAAGGTGATCGAGATCGATCAGTCCCCGATCGGCCGCACGCCGCGGTCCAACCCGGCGACCTATACCGGGATGTTCACCTTCATCCGCGAGCTGTTCGCGATGATGCCCGACGCGAAGACGCGCGGGTTCAAGCCGGGCCGCTTCTCGTTCAATGTGAAAGGGGGCCGCTGCGAAAGCTGCCAGGGCGACGGCGTGATCGCGATCGAGATGCACTTCCTGCCGGACGTGTACGTCACCTGCGAGCAGTGCAAGGGCCGCCGCTACAACAGGGAGACGCTCGAGATTCAATACCGCGGCAAGTCGATTGCCGAGATGCTCGACCTGACGGTCGATCAGGCGCTGCCGCTGCTCGAGAACTTCCCCCCGATCGCCAACAAGCTTCGCACGCTCCAGGACGTCGGCCTGGGATACATCGAACTGGGGCAGTCGGCCGTCACCCTCAGCGGCGGAGAGGCGCAGCGCGTCAAGCTGGCGCGGGAGCTCTCGCGCCGCAGCACGGGACGCACGGTCTACATCCTGGACGAGCCGACGACGGGGCTGCATTTCGAAGACACCCGCAAGCTGCTGGACGTCCTGAACAAGCTCGTCGAGCAGGGCAATACGGTCGTCGTCATCGAGCACAACCTCGACGTGATCCGGTGCGCCGACCACGTCGTTGATCTCGGCCCGGAAGGGGGCGCCAGCGGAGGCCGCGTCGTCGCAACCGGTTCGCCCGAAACGATCGCCGCTCATCCGACGTCGGCCACGGGCCACTTCCTGGAGCGTGCGCTCGCGGCCCATCCTGGCTGAGCCCTGGGGCCTGAGCCCTGGGGCCTGAGGCCTGATCCCTGGGGCCTGCTCTCAATGTGGCGGCCGGGCCACACAATCTGATGCTAAAGTTGTAGCTCGATAGCCACAAGATTGTGCGTCGCGTGGTTGGTCCTGACGTCTGGCGGCTCCTCGCAAGGGGCTGTTCCCGCAATAACTTAGTGACGATAGATCTCTGCAGAATGGCTATGGTATCTGGCTTGCTACGTGGACATCAGGCAGGAAAAGGTTGAGTCCACTCCTCGAGCAACGCACGCTTCGTCGAGCCATCTCGTGCGCCGGCATCGGTCTCCATTCCGGACGGAAGGTGACCCTGTCGCTGCGCCCCGCGCCGGCCGGCTCCGGGATCCGTTTCCGGCGTCGCGACCTGGGCGGGCTCGAGGTTCCGGCGCAGGCAAGCCACGTTGGCGCCATCAATTACGCCACGGGCCTGATGCGCGACGCCGTACAGGTGGACACCGTGGAGCACCTGCTCGCCGCGCTGGTCAGCCTCGGCATCGACAACGTCACGGTCGAGTTGAATTCACCCGAGGTTCCGATCATGGACGGCAGCGC
>DASTDQ010000553.1:0-2353 GCA_035710305.1 Vicinamibacterales bacterium
GGTCACCGAGGCGTTCCTGATCGAGAACGGCTTGATTCGCCGCGTCGAGATGATCGGGCCCTCGGCGACGTACCACATCAACTCGCCGTGGGGGGGACTGAGCGGGGACTAGCAGGAATCAGGGCCCAAGCCTCAGGCCCCAGAATCCCATGTTCTGGCGCGCCCTGGTCGCCTTCATCGCCTTGCCGGGCATGGTGGCGTTCGCCGTCCCGCTGTTGATCGCAGGGCGGCGGCTCGTCGAGGGACCGTTCTCCGCGATAGGGCTCCTCCCGCTGCTCGCGGGCATCGGCCTGCTGTTCTGGTGCATCCGCGACTTCTACGTGGTCGGCCAGGGGACGCTGGCGCATTGGCAGCCGCCGAAACGCCTCGTCACCGCCAACTTCTATCGGTTCTCTCGCAACCCGATGTATGTCGCCGTCACCCTGATCCTCCTGGGTTGGGCGATCGTCTTCCGGTCCTGGGGCCTCCTGCTGTACGCGCTGTGCGTGAGAGTCGCGTTTCACCTGCACGTCGTGCTCGTCGAGGAACCGTGGCTGCTGCAGGCACACGCGAGCGAGTGGAAACGCTACAAGGCCACGGTCCCGCGCTGGCTGTTCCGAAGCCGTCGGGCGCTCCTTCTGACGTGCCTCGGCGTGGCGGTCGCGCTGCCGATCGCCGGGTTGATCTACGAGACGATCGCCGAGGCGCGCGCCTCCTCCGAATTCCCTCCCCCCGGCACGATGGTCGACGTCGGCGGACGCCGGCTGCATCTCATCTGCATCGGCGAGGGCACACCGACCGTCATCTTCGAATCGAGCGGCTTTGGAAGCGCCCTCAGTTCAGTGGCCGCGCGGCAACGGCTCGCCGCTCGCACGACGGTGTGCAGCTACGACCGCAGGGGACGTGGATGGAGCGATCCCGCGCCTGGGGCCACGACGGTTGGAGACCTGGCGCGCGACCTCGGCGTGCTGCAGGATCGCGCGAAGCTGAAGTGGCCGTTCGTCCTGGTGGCCTCGTCCATCGGCGGCCTGACTGCGGAGATGTTCGCCCGCCAGTACCCCGAACGGGTTGCCGGACTGGTCTACCTGGATGCGGCCAACAGCATCTTCGTGCCGCGGCTCGCCTCGTACGCCGGCCTGATAACGGTGGCGGCGTGCGGAATGGGGGCGCTCGCCCAGGTCGGCGTGGTTCGGCTTCTGGATCCCTTCGCGATTGGCGCGGACTCGGATAACGCCCGCAGAGGGGCCGCAATTACCTACAGCGCCAAGGCCTGGTCGTCGATGTGCGCGATGGCGCGCGGTCTCCGGACCACGAGGCAGGAGTTCGAGCAGGCCCCGCCGTTGCGTGCCGACTTGCCCGTGACCGCGTTGAGCGCGTCGAGCGCCGTCGAGCTCGCGCCGCCCGCCGTCCTGCGATTCATCGACGCCGACGCGATCATGGCTGAAACGGAGAAGGCTCACCGCGAGATCGTGCAGCGCTCCACACGCGGCACATGGAAGAAGGTGCCCGACAGCACGCACCTCATCGCGAGCAGCCAGCCCGAGGCAGTGGTCGAGGCCGTTGTCGATCTCCTCGAGCAACTCGAGCGCTGAGGCCGGATAAGCCCAGCCACACGCGATCGGGTATGCTCGAACCCGGCCCCCGCTCGAGGTCCCACCGTGGTGACACGTCTCGCGAGGGCGATCCTGTTCTGCAGCGCGATTGCCCCTGTCGCCTGCGAATCCGGCTTCAATCCCTCACTCGATCCCGACCCTGCGCCCGGCGCCGGAGGCGTGATCGGTCCTCTCCGGGAAATGGCGGCGCGCTGCGGCATCCGGATAGGACCCGCCGTCGCGCACGGTCCGTTGGTCGATGACCCGGTGTACGGCGATACGCTGCGGCGTGAGTTCGACATCCTCACGCCCGAGAACGAGATGAAGTGGGGCTTCGTGCAGCCCCAACGCGCCCAATACACGTTCGACAGGGCGGACGCGATCATGGCCTTCGCGGCGTCGAACGACCTGAAGGTGCACGGTCATGCTCTCGTCTGGCATGAACAGAATCCGGAGTGGCTGACGTCCGGAAGCTTCTCGCGCGCGGAGATGATCGACATCCTTCGCGACCACATTTCAACGGTTGCAGGCCGGTTCGCTGGCCGGAACCTGGTCGCCTGGGACGTCGTCAACGAGGCTGTCGAAGACGACGGATCGCTCCGGCGGACGATCTGGCTCGACCGGGTGGGCGCGGAGTACATCGACCTCGCGTTTCAATTCGCCCGCGCGGCGGATCGCGGCGCGAGGCTGATCTACAACGACTACGGCAACGAGACCATCAACGCGAAGTCCACAGCCATCTACAACCTCCTCGCCGGAATGATCGCGCGGGGCGTGCCCGT
>DASTDQ010000554.1:0-2296 GCA_035710305.1 Vicinamibacterales bacterium
CTGCTGGCGTGCGCGGCGGTGACGCGGTCGATGCACGAGGGACGCGTCGAGGCGACGCGGTTCCCGCGCAATCCGCTCGACGTACTCGCGCAGCAGATCGTCGCCATGGCGGGGATGGAGCGATGGAACGTGGACGAGCTGTTCGCGCTGGTCCGCCGGGCGGCGCCATTTGCCGCGCTCGGCCGGACCGCCGTCGAAGGCGTGCTCGACATGCTGTCGGGGCGCTACCCGTCCGACGAGTTCGCCGAGCTCCGGCCTCGCATCACGTGGGACCGCGTCCAGGGCGTCGTCTCGGGTCGGGCGGGGGCCAAGCGCGTGGCGATCGCCAACGCCGGCACGATACCGGACCGGGGTCTGTACGGCGTCTTCCTCGCGGGCGCGGATCGGCCGATGCGGGTCGGCGAGCTGGACGAAGAGATGGTCTTCGAGACGGAGGTTGGCGAGACCTTCACTCTCGGCGCCTCGACGTGGCGCGTCGAGGAGATCACGCACGATCGCGTGCTCGTCTCGCCGGCACCGGGCGAGGCCGGCAAGACGCCCTTCTGGCATGGCGATCAGTCCGGCCGCCCCGCGGAGCTTGGCGTCGCGATCGGCAAGCTCGTACGCGAGCTTCGCGCGGCCCCGCGAAGCGAGGCGATCGAACGCCTGGTGGCGCTCCACGATCTGGACGCGGCCGCCGCGGAGAACGTGCTTCGCTACCTGCGCGACCAGGAGGTGGCCGGCGCGGTTCCCGACGATCGCACGATCGTGATCGAGCGCTGCCTCGACGACCTCGGCGACTGGCGCGTCTGCCTGCTGTCGCCGCTCGGCAGCCGCGTCCACGCGCCCTGGGCCATGGCCGTCACAGCACAGATCCGCAGCCGTACGGGAATCGACGTGGAAGTCATGTGGGGCGACGAGGGGTTCGTCGTCCGCTTCCCCGAAGTCGAGAGTCCCCCTGATCCCGCGCTGCTGCTGCCGGATCCCGAGGACGTGGACGGGCTCGTGCAGCGCCAGCTCGGATCCACCTCGCTCTTCGCGGCGCGCTTTCGCGAAACGGCGGCCCGGGCGCTGCTGCTGCCGCGCCGCCGCCCCGGCATGCGCACGCCGTTGTGGCAACAGCGGAAGCGCGCCTCCGATCTGCTCGCCGTGGCGTCGCGCTTCGGCTCGTTTCCCGCGGTCCTCGAGACCTATCGGGAGCTGCTCCGCGATCACTTCGACATGGCGGCGCTGGCCGACGTGCTCCGCCGCGTGGCACGGCGCACGCTGCGCGTGACGACGATCGATTCGACGACGCCGTCGCCGTTTGCAGCGTCGCTGCTCTTCAACTACGTCGCCAACTACATCTACGACGGCGACGCGCCGCTCGCCGAACGGCGCGCGCAGGCGCTGTCGGTCGATCAGGCACAGCTCCGGGAGCTGCTGGGCGACGCGGAACTGCGCGAGCTGCTGGATCCCGCCGCGCTGGACGAGGTCGAACGGAGGCTCCAGTGCCTCGATGACGAACGTCGCGTGCGAACCGCCGACGGGATCCACGATCTGCTGATCAGGATCGGGGATCTGACGATCGAAGAGATCGAAGCGCGGTGCTCGATGACCGGCGTCCGCGACGCGGTCGCCGCGCTCGAGCGCGAAGGCCGCATCGTGCCGCTGCCGGTTGCCGGACGGCGTGCCTTCGTCGCGGTGGAAGACGTCGCCCGCTACCGCGACGCACTCGGCGTGCCATTGCCGGCGGGCCTGCCGCGGGCGCTGCTCGAGGCGGTCCGCGACGCCCCCGGGGATCTCGCGTCGCGATTCGCGCGCTCGCACGGCCCGTTCACGACCGAGATGCTGGCGTCGCGCTACGGCCTCGGCAGGTCGATCGCCGAAGCGATGCTGGCGCGGCTGACCGAGTCGGGCCGGCTGATGCAGGGCGAGTTCCGGCCGGGCGGCGTCGAGCGCGAGTGGGTTGACGCGGAGGTCCTGCGTCGAGTCCGCAGCCGTTCGCTGGCGCGGCTGAGGCGCGAGGTCGAGCCGGTTCCGGCCGACGCGCTGGGACGCTTCCTCGTGTCGTGGCACGGGATCGGATCCGCTCGGAGGGGACTGGAAGCGCTGCTCGACGCCGTCGAGCAGCTGCAGGGCGCTCCGCTGCCCTTCTCGGTACTCGAACGGGACGTGCTGAGCGCGCGCGTTGCCGACTACGAGCCCGGGATGCTGGACACGCTCATCGCGGCGGGCGAGGTCGTGTGGTCCGGCGTCGAGCCGCTCGGGGATCGCGACGGCCGCATCGCGCTGTACCTGACGGACCACTTTGCACGACTGGGACCGTCTGGCTCTC
>DASTDQ010000555.1:0-9025 GCA_035710305.1 Vicinamibacterales bacterium
CACCAAGCCGGTCGGCCGACCAGGCGTGGGCTGCTTCGTGTACCGACAAGGAAACGATCAGGACCAGGAATGCCAGCAGGACCTGGACTGGATCGATGGGAGGCAAGACGAAGTCGAGAGTAGCACATCAACACGGTGCGACGGTGCGAAGGTGCACCTTCGCACCCTCGCACCCTCGCACCTTTACCAGCGATATCTGACTCTCACAAACCCCGTGTGGACGTTGTAGGGCGCCCACTGATAGAGCGTGTTGACGAACGCGTTGATGAGCGGCGTGTTCAGTGTCGCAGGCGAGCGAGAGAAGTCGCTCACCTCCCACGAATCGAGCCGGTAGCCGACGCCAAGCGTGGCCCGCCCCGTGAGTCGGTAGTCGAACCCCACCGACCCCCGGTGGAAGCCGCTCGTCAAGGCCGGAAGCTGCTCGACTGGAGCCAGCGTGCTGTTCGGGGCCAGTCCGTACACGTACAGGGTATTGGAGTACACGTAGTCGTACATGGCGTAGAACCCCGCCCGATCCGTGATTCGCGGAAGATTGAGGCTGGCTGACAGCGTGTGCACGTCCTCGTCCATGTTGGTCGTCCAGTCGCGCGTCGGGTCGTTGAACTGCGGCCCGGGGTCGGCCTGACGTGACTTTTGCAGCGTGCTGATGTTGTCGAGTCCGTACATCACCCCGAAGTCCACCGTATCGCTGGGAACGAAGTCCACGCCCACGCTGAATCCGGTCAGGTCGTTGTCCTGCAGGCCCATCTCCGTCTCCGGACGGTGCTCCTGGCCGACTGAGACGGAGGCGCTCACACTGACCGCGTTCGAGACCGCGACCTGGAGGATCCCGGCGACGCGATGCCGGTTGCGGTCCGAGATGTCGAACTGACGCAGCGAGGCCTGCTCGCCGAGGTCGCTGAACACCTGCTCGTCGAGCCCCTCCCCGGTGCGGGTCGAGAACTCGTACTGCAGCCGCACCGATCCCCACGAGAAGCTGGTCGAGTCGATCGAAAAGCGCGCCGTGTTCTCGGTCGTCGACTCGGTGTAGCGGTGGGAGCGATCGTCGTTCTCGAATCCCCATCCGGCCCTGAACGCGACGAACCTGAACGGCGTGAACGACGCGTCCACGTCCGCAAACTGCCGGGTCATCGAGAACAGATCGTTTGCTCCGGTCGGCGAGCTATAGGCGGCGCCGTCCATACGCACGTACTGACTGTAGGCGAACACCGGCATCTGGTTGTCGTAGTCGTAGAGGCGGTATTGTCCGTTCAGCCAGAGCGTTGGCGTGGGCCGCGAGGAGAGGCGGTACATCATCGACACGATGCGAGCGTCGCCTTCGGCCGTACTGCGAGCCAGCGGGATCGGCTGGATCGCGGTGTTGATCGTGTGCGGCAGGAGCTCGGCGTCCTGGAGCCAGCTCCCGATCGAGACATACGCCACGGCCTTGCTCCTGGCAGGCAGGTTCAGCGAGCCCGACGCGCTGACGGTGTGCGCACTGCTGTCGGGCCAGAGCGGCAGGCGCCCTTGCGACGCGCCGGCTCCGCCCCCGTCAACCCGGTCCGTGATGCGCAGCGGGTTGTCCCAGACGAGCGTGTCGACGCTGTTGTTGAACATCGACGCGTCGTACGCGACCCGGAACGCGCCCCGGGGGTTCGACCATTGGGCGGCCACGTTGAGGTCGTTGGTGCGCGTGTCAACCGTGGCCGGAACCTCGATGGCGTTGCTGAAACCGAAGCTGGCGCTGTACGGCATCTCGCCTTTCCGGGCCATGCTTCGAAACTGCACGCTGAGATCCAGATCGCGCGTCGCCGAATACACGAGGCGCGCGTCGGCTATCTCGCGGCGCGATCGCGTGTCGAACGGTTCGACCAGACTGCCGAAAGCGCTCGAGACGGTGGCGCCTCCCTGGACTGCGGACTGGCCGGCGTCGCTCAGCCTCAGGACGCCAGGCCCTTCGACCGTGTAGGGTCCGGCGCCGACGGCGCTGTACCACAGCGGCACCTGGTTCCACTCGAACGACGCCTTCAGGCGGCCGGCGCGCTCGATCGACGCCGCGTAGCGCTGGTCGCGGTACCCGGCGTTGTCGATGGCCGCGTCGAAGATCCACGCGTCGCGTGTTCTCGTGTACCGCAGCCGCTCCAGCGTGGCTCCGCTGCTCGGATCGACGAAGCTGTTGAACCGGCCCGGGTCGTCGAAGCCGCTCGTGAATCGCGCCCCCACGTCGATCTCGCCCACGCCGGTGGCCGAGCCCGCCGCCGGCTGCGCTTGCGCGGTCGAAGTGGATGCGCTCGACTGGGCCGCCGAAGGCGCACCATTGATCGAGATGAACGCTGCGAGCAGGAGTGTGTGTTGGAATCGCATCACATCCTCCTATCGCAGGAACGTACTGCCGGACGGGTGGTTGGACCCGTGGATCTGTTGATGGCAGTTGACGCAGCCGCGGCCGATGATCCGGTTGCTCCTGGCCACGACGTCAGGGTTGTCGTAGATCGTGGACGGGTGCTTGGTACCGATGTGACACCGCTGGCAGAGCATCGGCGGACGCGCGACGAGCATCCGATCGTTGGTGGACCCGTGCGGGTCGTGGCAGGTGACGCAGCTCTCACGCCCCGCGGCGTGCTCGAAGAGGAACGGCCCCCGCTTTTCAGTGTGACAGGACACGCAGGTCTCGTTGATCCAGTTCCCCACCCGGAGCAGCCTCACGTTGGTCGCCCCGTGCGCGTTGTGGCATGACGAGCACTCCAGCTTGCCTTCGAACACCGGCATGTGCGAGACGCGCCTGATCTTCACTGCCTGCGCCTTGTGGCAGCCGGCGCACAACTCCGCTTCCGTCGCCGTCTTCAGCTGCGCCCGAGGCGCCTTTGGTGTGTGAACGCTGTGGCAGGTCGTGCACGCCAGGTTCCGCGCATCGTGGGCGCTCCCTTGCCAGAGCTGGTGCGACGACTTCGTATGACAAGACAGGCACGCCTCGCTCACCTCGCGCGGCGCCATTCGCGTGAACTTCCGAATCGAGGTCTCGACCGATGGATCCTCGAGGTGGAACTCGCCCGGGCCGTGGCAGCTCTCGCAGCCCTGGGCGGCAGCCGGCGAGCGCGGGTGCGCGGCGTTGCCGTGCATCGTGCCGGTCAGTCCTTTTTCCATGTCCGAGTGACAGCCGAGGCAGATGTCGCTGCCCATGTACTTCGCCGGCGGGGTCTGCGGCTTTGCCTGCGCGCTCGCGAGCGGCGCGACGGCTGCCCGCGGCGCCGGTGGTGACTCTCTGTCGACGCCGGCAGCGTTGAGCGCCACCGCCAACAGAAAGAGGGATCCTGCGACGAACAGAAAGAAACGTGGTCGACTCATTCCGAGCTCCGTCTTCGGTCTTCGGTCTCCGGTCTCCACCGCCTACTGCCTACTGAATCGAGTGACACAGCTCACAGTCCTGCGAGATCGTCGTGCCGTCCGCGGCCTTGCGGTCGTCGTGACAACGGAAACATCCCGGCGTGTCCACGTGCCCGTCGTGGCGCGGGTAGGTCCCCCAGGTCACGCGCATCGACGGAAACACGTTCTGAGCCCACACCTGCTGCGTCGCCGTGACGACGCGCGCAACCGTTCGTGCATCGACGTCCGGACGCGATCGGTAAAACTCGTTCAGGCGCTTCGCGATGGCATCGAGCGCCGCCGCGCGATCCGCGTACTCGCCGCCGAGCGCCGCCGCCGCTTCGCGGCGGACGAACGGGACCTGCCGCGCCACGCGGTTGAGCGCGAGGGCGCGGTCCACGGCACGCTGAGGCGAGGAGGAAAACGTGTGCGCCGGGCGGTTGTGGCAATCGAGGCAGTCCATCCGCCGCGTTGTCCCGCCCGCTATCTGATCGTTGGTCGCGCCGTCGGCCCTGAACTCCTTGACCTCTCCCCGGTCGTTCCGGACACGGACCAGCGGGATCGATTCGCGCCTCTCGTCAGCGGCCACGTACTCGATGTCGAAAGCAAGATGCCGATGGATGCCGCCGACGGTCGGGCTTCCGACGTTCATCAGAAGCCGTGTCACCGTTTCGCTGTTCGGCTCGTCGTCGGCATACTCCCGGCTCTCCTTGACGACCGTGCCGTAGGAGCGCTCAGGCCAGTGACACCCTCCGCAGGTGTCGGTGGTCCTGCCGAGCGACGTCGCGGGCGCCGGAATCGGCCTCGGGACCTGCCCGGTCGCCAGGTGATAGAGCTGGCGCATTCCGCTGAGCTTCGACTCGACGAAGGAATCGACGCCGGGTCCCACGTGGCACGCCGTGCACTCGACGCTCGCGTGCGGCCACGCCTGATGCGCCTCGAATTCAGGGGCCATCGTCTCGTGACAGACCTGGCCGCAGAAGGCGTTGCTCTCCATGTAGTGCACGCTCCCGTACGCGGCGAGCGACACGATCACGATGTTGACGAACGTGAGGGCGAGGACTGCGACGAGGATGGTCCGCTGTCGAGGCTGGCGCAGGTCGAAGACCGGCCATTCCGGCGTCTCCGGGTGAAGCCTCCGGCGTCTGGCGGCACGCCTCGCGCCGAAGGGAATCAGGGCCAGGCCAAGCAGGAAGAGCGCAGGCAGCGTGACGAATACGAGCAGGCCCAGGTACGGGTTGACGAGAAACCCGAACGATTCGAGCAGGAAGAGGACCAGAAACAGGACTGCTGCCGCAGTGACGAGCGCCATGCCGGCCAGAGACACCGGGTTCCTGACGGCGTCGGGAAGCTGGACGGGCGTGGACACGCTGACTTTCGACCGGCGCGATTGCGGTTACTTCTTCTTGAGACTCGCCATGTACGCCACCAGGGCGTCGAGGTCCTCTTTCGAGAGCATGTACGATTTCATCGGCGGCTTCCGCTCGGCCTTTGCCTTGGCAGCCATGGCCGTCGCGTCCACAATCCACCGCCGGATATCGTCCGCAGACAACTTCGAGCCGACCTCGTCGAGGGCGCCCCGCTTGTTACCGACACCGGCCACCGAGTGGCAGATGTTGCACTTCTGAGCGGCGTACACCTTCTGGCCGCGTTCGGCGGCCGACTGCGCCGACGCGAGATTGGGGATCACGAGAAGTGAAAAGGAAAGGGCAAGCACGCCGATCCGATTCATCCATTTGCCTCCAAAACGGCTATCAGTCTACTCCTCGAACGATCTCACGCAACCGGGAATTAATTCGCACCCGACCCCTGCGGTCGAGCTTGAAACCGGGGCAGACACTCACGTCGTGCGCGGCACGACTCGTGCTCTCGCTGTCGGTGATGACCGCGTCGTTTCTGTGACGCGTTTATGTGGAACTGGAGGACGTCATGCGCTTCACTCGCATCCTCGTGCCGACCGACTTCAGCCCGGCCTCGGAGGCCGCCCTGGCCGCGGCGATGGAACTGGCCGATCGTTTCGGGGCGTCGATTCACCTGCTCCACGTGCTCGAAGATCCGTACTCGACGAGCGCGTACGCCACCGAGGTCTACGGCTTTCTGCCTCCCGGGTTGAGGGAAACGTGGCAGGAGAACGCGGAAAAGCGACTGGACGCGCTCCTGCCGCGAGAGCGCGGGACGCGATCCGCCGGCAGCTGCGCGGTGGTCTTCGGATCCCCCGCCCGAGCGATCGTCGATCACGCCCACGGCGCCGGCATCGATCTCATCGTCATGGGCACGCACGGCCGCAGCGGCGTCGCGCATCTGCTGCTTGGGAGCGTCGCCGAACGGGTGGTGCGCACGGCGACCTGCCCGGTGATGACGGTACGGGGCGTCACCAGGCCTGACGCTCCCGCCGCACGCGAGACGGCCACACCGGTCGGGGCGGGCCGCTAGTCTAGGCGTTCGCCTTCGCGAGGCCGAACTTCTCGATGCGGTACCTGACCTGATCGCGGTTGATACCGAGCAATTGCGCCGCCTGGGTCTGGTTCCCCCGTGAGCGCTCGAGGGCCTGGATGAGGAGCTGACGCTCGACCTCGTCCAGGCTCACGCCTTCAGCGGGCAGCGCGAACTCGACGGGGGTCAGGGTACGCGTCAGGTTGAAGTCGGTCGGCTCGAGGTGATCGCGATCGACGAGCAGCATCGCGCGCTCGATGGCGTTTCGAAGCTCGCGGACGTTGCCGGGCCATTGGTACTGTTCGAGCAGCGCGGTGGCGGCAGGCTTGAGTCCGCGAATCTTCTTCCTGAACTCGCGGTTGAACCGGTCGATGAAGTAGCTGGCGAGCAGCACGACGTCGCCGTGCCGTTCGCGCAGCGGCGGCAGCACGATCGGCATCACCTGGAGCCGGTAGAACAGGTCCTCACGGAACTTGCCGGACTTGACCTCCTTCTCCAGGTCGCGGTTGGTCGCCGCGACGACCCGGACGTCCACGCGGATGTCGGCGAGACCGCCTACTCTCTTGAAGCTCTTTTCCTCGAGGAACCGCAGCAACTTGGCCTGCAGGCCTGGCGTCATCTCGCCGATCTCGTCGAGGAAGATCGTCCCGCCGTCGGCCGTCTCGAAGAGGCCGCGCTTCTGCTGTCTCGCGTCGGTGAACGCACCCCGCTCGTGCCCGAACAACTCGCTCTCGAGCAGTTGCTCGGGAAGCGCCGAGCAGGTGATGTTGAGAAATGCCCGGCCGGCCCGATCGCTGTTGTAGTGGATGGCCTTGGCGGCGAGATCCTTTCCGGTTCCCGTCTCTCCAGTCAGGAGCACCGTCGACGCGGGGCTCTTCGCCACCCGCACCAGGAGGCTCTTGATCGCTGTCATCGCGGGCGAGCTCCCGATGATGGCGTCGAACCCGTACTCGCGTCCCTGAGACGCCCGGAGCGCCTTCACCTCGCGTCGGAGCTGACTCGTCTCGAGCGCCTTCTCGACCAGCAGCGCGACCTCGTCGAGATTGAAAGGCTTGTTCACGTAGTGGTACGCGCCGAGCTTCATCGCCTCGACGGCGTTCTCGACCGTGGAGAACGCCGTCATCAGGATGACGAGGGCGTCGGGCGTCTGGTCCTTGATTTGACGCAGGACGCTCAGCCCGTCCCCGTCGGGGAGCTTGAAGTCCAGCAGCACCAGATCGATACCGTTCGATGCGGCGGCGAGGGCTTCGGCGGCTGTCCCGGCCTCGAGGATGTCGTACCCCTCACGCGCCAGGCGCTCGCGCAGTGACCAACGGAGCAGCGATTCGTCGTCCACGATCAGGAGCGTGGCGGCTGACACACGGCAAGTATACCTGCCCGCGCGGCTCGGTGAGCCCATTGCGCCGGGCCTCCGGCGCCACTACGATCTCCGGGGAGCTCGCACGAATGACCCTGCTGGGCGACGCCCGTGCCCGCCTCACGGCACTCGTGTCACGGTGTGTCGCGATCCTTGCTGGACACCCTCACCAGGCCGAGACCGCCCGGCAGCTCGCCGATTTCAAGCGCGCCCTCGACCATGCCGCCATCGTGGCCACGACCGACGTGACCGGTCGCATCACCTACGTCAACGATACGTTCTGCCGCATCTCGGAATACTCGCGCGAGGAGCTGCTCGGCCAGGACCATCGGATCGTAAACTCCGGCTTTCACGACAAGGAATTCATCCGGGACTTGTGGCGGACGATCGCGGCCGGGCACGTCTGGCAGGGCGAGATCCGCAATCGCGCCAAGAGCGGCCGCATCTACTGGGTCGATACGACCATCGTTCCGTTCCTCAACGAGCGCGGAAAGCCTTACCAGTACATCGCTATCCGATCGGACATCACTGCGCGCCGGGAGGCGGAGGAAAAACTCGCGCAACAAGCTACGCTCGCACGGGTTGGACAGCTGGCGGCCGTCGTGGCGCATGAAGTACGCAACCCCCTCGCCGGGATCAAGGGTGCTGTTCAGGTCCTGATGTCACGGCGGAGCGCCGGAGACGCGGAGCTCCCCGTCCTGCGCGACATTGTCGGGCGCATCGATTCGCTGAGCGAGCTGATCAACGACCTGATGCTGTATGCGAGACCGCGGACCCCGAAGCTCGGCGCCACGGAGCTTCGATCGCTCGTGAGCGACGCGGTCAGCATCGTGAAGCGCGATCCATCGGCCCAGTCGATCGAGGTCGCCGTCGACGGCGGTGACGTCTCGGCGTCGGTCGACGCGGAAATGGTGCGCGCGACGGTGCTCAACCTGCTTCTCAACGCGGCGCAGGCGATGACCGGCAAGGGACGGATCCTCGTGACGCTCGGACGGTCCGACGGATCCGCCGTCATCGAAGTCCGCGACAGCGGTCCGGGAATTCCGATGGAGATCCGCGATCGTGTGTTCGAGCCTTTCTTCACGACGAAAGCCCGCGGCGGCGGACTGGGGCTGCCAATTGCGCGTCGCACGGCCGAACTCCACGGCGGATCGCTCTCGTGTGACTGCCCTCCTGGCGGCGGCACCGTTGTGACGCTGACACTTCCCGTCGATCAGGCCGAAAAGCGGCCGAGATCCGCCCGGATGTAGTACGGGCCGATCTGCCGCAGCACTGCGGCGTCAACGAGATCCTGAAGGATGGACGCCCCGGTGGCTTCGTCGAAACTCCACAGGCGGCAGGCCTGCCCGAGGGTGAGACGAAGACCTGGCATCTCGAGGAACTCATTCCAGACGCGGTAATGCAGGTCTTTCGCGTCAACCAGGCGGAGTTCGGTCATCGATCATGCTCCTTCATCAGGGCGCGGATCAGACTGACATCGCGGTTTCGTGGGTCGGCCGGAGGCCAAACTTCTCGATCCGGTAACGGACCTGATCGCGATTGATGCCGAGCAGGACCCCGGCCCGCGTCTGGTTGCCGGCCGCACGTTCGAGCGCCTGCACCACGAGCTGACGCTCGACCGCCTCGAGATTGACCCCTTCGGGCGGAAGCCGGAACGTCGCCGACGTGGCGCTCCGAGACAGCGTGGCGAAGTCCTCCGGTCCCAGCCACTCGTGGTCGGCCAGCAGCATCGCTCGCTCGATGGCATTGCGCAGCTCACGGACGTTGCCCGGCCAGCCGTACTGCTCGAGGAGCGCCAGGGCCTCCGGCGTCACGCCTTTCACCCGTTTCTTGAACTCCTGGTTGTAGCGTTTGATGTACTGCGCGACCAGCAGCGGAATGTCTCCGAACCGC
>DASTDQ010000556.1:0-3342 GCA_035710305.1 Vicinamibacterales bacterium
GGCGAGGCGGCCCGGGCGGGTACGTCAGGGAAGAACCGCAGGCCTACGAATACGAAAACGAAGATCAGTCGGTGCCGTTTGGACTGCGGCTCGGTCTACGGGTGCGACATCCGACATTCGGCGTCGGCACCATCCTGCGGGTCGAGCCGCTCGACGACGACGCGAAGCTCGTTGTGCGGTTCGCAATCGGGCAGAAGACGCTGCGAGCCAAGTTTTCGAAACTCGAGATGGCGTAGCCCTACTCGTCGCCTTCCCGTTCGGCGAGGCGGGCGATGGAAACGGCGCGATCCTCGCCCTCGATCTCTATGAGGCGCACGCCCTGCGTGGCGCGGCCGATGCTGCGGATGTTGTTCGACGCCATCCGCAGGATCTTGCCCTGCTGCGTGATCAGCATCAACTCATCGTCGTCGCTGACTTGCACCACGCCAATGACCTTGCCATTGCGCTCACTGGTCTGGATGTTGATGATCCCCAGGCCGCCTCGCGCCTGGACGCGGTATTCGTCGAGTCCGGTCCGCTTCCCATAGCCCTGCTCGGTGACCGACAGGATGGTCCCGCCGGCCGCCAGCACGTCCATCCCGACGACTTCGTCGTCGTCCCGAAGCGTGATTCCGCGCACGCCGTAAGCCGTCCGGCCCATCGGCCGGACGTCGTCCTCCGGGAAGCGGATTGCCATGCCGCTGCGTGTGCCGATGAAGATCTCGTTCTTGCCGTCCGAGATTCCGACCGCGATGACCGAGTCTCCTTGCTCGACGCCCATCGCAATGATGCCGCCGGCCCGTGGATTGCTGAACGCGCTCAACTCCGTCTTCTTGATGACGCCTCGGCGGGTCCCCATGACAACGTACTTGTCCGCCTCGAACTCCTTGACGGCCAGAAGCGCCGCGATTCGCTCCCCTTCCTCCATCGACACCAGGTTGGCAATGGCCTTCCCGCGGCCGTCAGGCCCCACGTCGGGGATTTCGTGAACCTTGAGCCAGTATGCGCGGCCGCGATCCGAGAAAATCATGATGTAGGCGTGGCTGGACGCCACGAAGAGATGGCTGACGAAGTCCTCTTCCCTCGTCCGCATCCCGATGCGGCCCTTGCCGCCCCTGCGCTGATTTCGATAGGTGGAGATCGCTGTCCGCTTGATGTAGCCGGTGTTGCTCACGGTGATCGCCATGTCTTCTTCAGCGATCAGATCTTCGATCCGGAACTCCCCCTCGTCGGCCAGTATCTCGGTCCGGCGGTCCTCGCCGTATTTCGCCTGGACATCGCGAAGCTCGTCCACCGCGATCTGCATGACGAGCGTGTCGCTGCCGAGAATCGCAAGCAGGCGCTCGATCAGCTTGAGCAGTTCGGCCAGTTCCAACAGGATCTTGTCCCGCTCGAGCCCGGTCAGGCGCTGCAGTTGCATGTCGAGGATCGCCTGCGACTGCACCTGCGTGAGACCAAACTGGGTCATCAACCCCTCGCGGGCGGCGGCGGGATTGGCCGAGGCCCGGATCAGGGCGATCACCGCATCCAGATGATCGAGGGCGATCTTGAGGCCTTCGAGGATGTGCCGCCGGGCTTCGGCCTTTCGAAGCTCGAACTCCGTGCGCCGCCTGACGATTTCCCGGCGGAATTCGACGAAGTTCTCGAGGACGTCGAGCAGCGACAGCACCTTCGGGCGGCCGCCGACGATGGCCAGCGTGATCACGCCGAACGTGCTCTGAAGCTGCGTGTGCTTGTAGAGGTTGTTGAGAATGACGTCGCCGATTTCTCCCCGCTTGAGATCGACGACAATTCGCATCCCGTCGCGGTCCGATTCGTCGCGAATGTCGGAAATCCCCTCCAGGACTTTCTCTCGAACGAGCTCCGCGATGCGTTCGATCAGCCTCGCCTTGTTGACCTGATAGGGAATCGCGTCGATGACGATCGACGAGCGGTCACCCTTCTTCGAGACCTCGATTTCCGCCTTGCCCCGCATGATGACGGTGCCGCGACCGGTCAGGTAGGCCTGCTGCACTCCCTGTCGGCCGACGATGTAGCCTCCCGTCGGGAAGTCGGGCCCGGGAACGAGCTCCAGAAGCTTCCGCTGCTTCTCCGGCAGCGTCGGCGGATCGTCGGACTGCGCGCTCGTGATCAGCCAGATCGCCGCTTCGATGACCTCCCGCATGTTGTGCGGCGGGATGTTGGTCGCCATCCCGACGGCAATCCCGGCAGACCCGTTGACGAGCAGGTTGGGGAACGGGGCCGGAAAGACCGTTGGTTCGTCGGTGGTTTCATCGAAGTTGGGGACGAAGTCGACCGTCTCCTTGTCGAGGTCGACCATCATGGCTTCGGCCAGCCCTTCGAGTCGCGCCTCGGTGTAGCGGTACGCCGCCGGGGGATCTCCGTCGATCGATCCGAAGTTCCCCTGGCCGTCGACCAAGGGGCAGCGCATGTTGAAGTCCTGGGCGAGACGCACGAGCGTGTCGTAGGCGGGAACGTCGCCGTGCGGATGGTAGTTGCCGATGACCTCGCCGACGATCTTTGCGCACTTGCGATACGCCCTGTTTGACGCAAGCCCCATCTGGCGCATCGCGAAGAGGACGCGGCGGTGTGCCGGCTTCAAACCGTCGCGTACGTCCGGCAGAGCTCGTCCAATGATTACGCTCATGGCGTAATCCATGTACGAGCGTTTCATCTCGTCTTCGATGTTGACCGGGATGCGATTCGGGCTGGCTGGTGCGCTCATGCACTCGGGCTAGACGTCCAGGTTCCGGACATCGAGAGCGTTGTCTTCGATGAACTTGCGGCGTGGTTCGACCTGGTCGCCCATCAACGTCGTGAACATCTGGTCGGCCTCCGCGTGGTCCTCCGCGCGGACCTGGAGGAGCGTGCGGTTGTCCGGGTCCATCGTGGTCGTCCAGAGCGTCTCGGGGTTCATCTCGCCCAGACCCTTGTAGCGATTGACGGCCACACCCTTCTTGCCCGACGTGATGAAAAACTCGACGAACGCGTCAAGCGAATCCAGCTTCACATCCGGCTCCTTGCGGGCCCTCGATGGCGGCGCCGGCGCCGCTGGAGCGGCTGCGGGAGCTGTCGCGTCCGCTCCTCCCGACACGCCTTCGTCCACCGTCTCGCCGTCCGCGTCGTCTGCCGGCTCTCCGGACGACACGACGACCGGAAACTTGATGTCCTGGATCTCGCGGTACGCCGCGGCCAGCGTGCGGTACTCGCCGGACGTGATGAAGTCGACGCCCAGCTCGTGCTGCCGCGAATAACCCTGAGAGCGGTCGTCAATCCTCAGCGCGAACACGTTGTGTTCGTCGTCTCGAAAGACCGACACGGTTCTCGTGGGTGTGGTCATGCGGGCCGCGATCACGTCCAGCC
>DASTDQ010000557.1:0-4976 GCA_035710305.1 Vicinamibacterales bacterium
CCGGCAGTTCCAGCTCGCCAATGGCTTGAACGTCATCCTTCATCGCGACACGACGGTTCCCGCCGTCGCGATCAACGTCTGGTACTACGTCGGCTCGGCGAACGAGAAGCCCGGCCGCACGGGGTTCGCGCACCTGTTCGAGCACCTGATGTTCGAGGGATCCAAGCACGTGCCCGAGGGCCAGTTCGACCTCCTGCTCGAGGGCGCCGGCGGCGACAACAACGGCTCGACCAACAACGACCGGACCAACTACGTCATCAACGTCCCGTCCAACGCGCTCGAGCTCGCGCTGTACCTCGAGTCGGATCGGATGGGTTACCTGCTCGATACGATGTCGCCCGCGCGCGTGGACGGCCAGCGCGACGTCGTCAAGAACGAACGCCGGCAGAGCTACGAAAACCGACCCTACGGCATGGCGTCGATCGAGCTGGACAAGATGCTCTGGCCCGCGGCGCACCCGTACAGCTGGCCTACGATCGGCTACATGGAGGACCTGACGGCGGCCAGCCACGCCGATGTCGTCGAGTTCTTCAAGAGGTACTACGCGCCCAACAACGCGAGCCTCGTCATCGCGGGCGACATCGACTTCGATCGCACGCGAGCGCTCGTCGAGAAATGGTTCGGAGAGATTCCGCGCGGCGTGGCCGTGGAGCCGATTGCCCCGCCATCCGCCATCCTGACCGGCGTCCAGAAGAAGACGTTGACCGACAAGGTCTCGCTGCCCCGCCTGTATCTCGGCTGGCTGACACCGCGCTTCTATGCGCCGGGGGACTCCGCCCTCGACGTCGTCTCGTCGGTCCTGGCCGGCGGCAAGAACTCCCGTCTCTACAAGCGACTCGTCTACGACATGCAGATCGCCCAGGATGTGTCCGCGTTCCAGCAGTCGGGCGCGATCGGCAGCTCCTTCCTCGTCGTCGCCACGGCGCGCCGCGGACATTCGGCGGCGGAGCTGCAGACGGCGATCGACGACGAGCTCGAGAAGCTGCGGCGCGAGAGCCCGAACCCGCGCGAGATCCAGCGCGCGATCAACCAGATCGAGGCGTCGTTCTACCGGCGGATGGAGCGCATCGGCGGCTTCGGCGGCAAGGCCGATCAGCTGAACGCGTACGCCTTCGCCGGCGGCAGCCCGGATTTCTTCGCCGAGGACCTTGCCCGCTACACCTCGCTCAGTCCCGACGACATCCGGTCGGCTGCCGCGCGGTGGCTTCCCGCCGAGCGCAGGGTGGAGCTCGTCGTCGAGCCGGAGGTGAAGAAATGAGCGCCAAGGGCTTGGGAGTTGTGGCGTTGGGCGTTGGGAGTGTGGCCGCGCTGCTTCTCGCGACGTCTGCGCAGCTTGGAGCGCAACAGGCGCCGGATCGGTCGAAGCCGCCCGCCCTCGCGGCGACTCCGGAACTGAAGCTGCCGGCGATACAGAAGCGTGCGCTGTCGAATGGCCTGGCGGTATGGGTCGTCGAAGCGCATGAAGTCCCGCTCGTGCAGGTCACGCTGCTGATCAAGGCCGGGAGCGGCGACGACCCGGCCGGAAAGTTCGGCGTGGCAAGCTTGACGGCCGCGATGCTCGACGAGGGCGCCGGGTCGCGATCGGCTCTCGAGCTCGCGGACGAACTGGAGTTCCTGGGCGCCGATCTCGGCACCGGCAGCTCCTTCGATGCGTCCGCGGTCAGGCTCAACGTGCCGGTGTCCCGCCTCCGCGCGGCCCTGCCCCTGATGGCCGACGTGGCGATGCGGCCGACGTTTCCCGAGGCCGAGCTCGGGCGCCTCAGGCAGGAGCGCCTGACGGCGCTCCTCCAGGCTCGGGACGACGCCGCGCAGGTTGCGCCGATGGCATTCGCGCGCCTGCTGTTCGGTCCGTCGCACCGGTATGGCACCGGCGCCGCCGGGACGGGAGCGACCCTCAAGAGCTTCACGACCGCGGACCTGCGGGCGTTTCATTCCGCGATGTTTCAGCCGGGGAACGCGTCGATCATCGTCGCCGGCGACGTCACGGCCGATGCCGCGCTGCCGCAGCTCGAGATGCATTTCGGATCCTGGCGCAGCCAGGCGGGCGCGGCCTCCCGGACTCCCGTCCCGAACGCGCCGCAGCCGCCGCGGGGCGAGATCGTCATCGTGGACATGCCCGGGGCCGCGCAGTCGCAGATTCGCATGGGGTGGGTGGGCGTTCCCCGGTCCACGCCCGACTATTTCACGCTGCAGGTGCTGAACACGGTGCTCGGCGGGTCGTTCACCTCGCGGCTCAATCAGAACCTCCGGGAAGAGCACGGGTACTCGTATGGCGCAAGCTCGCGCTTCGACATGCGGCTCGCGGCCGGTCCCTTCCAGGCCGGCGCGGGCGTCCAGACCGACAAGACATCCGAGTCGGTTCGCGAGTTCTTCAACGAGCTGAACCGGATCGGCAAACCGATCGGCGACGACGAGCTGACGAAGGCCAAGAATTACGTCGGCCTCAGCTTTCCAGGCGAGTTCGAGACGATCGGCGATCTCTCCGCGCAGCTCGAGCAGCAGATCATCTACGGCCTGCCCGACACCTACTACGCGCAGTACGTGAAGAACATCCAGTCGGTGACGTCGGCCGCCGCCCAGAAGGCCGCGGCGACCTACATCCAGCCGACGCGCTTTCTCGTGCTCGTCGTCGGCGATCGCAAGATCATCGAGCCGGGCATCCGGGCGCTCAATCTCGGTCCCGTGCGCGCGCTGTCGGTACAGGAAGCATTGGGGGAATGAGTGGAGACGTACTACCATCCGAAGGACCTCGCGCGATTCGGCGACGTCGGCAAGGAAGCTCCGGAGCTGTGGCAGAAGTTCAGCGAGTGGTACAACGCCGTGTTCAAGGACGGGGCCTTGAGCGAGCGCGAGAAGGCGCTCATCGCGCTCGGCGTCGCGCACGCGGTGCAATGTCCCTACTGCATCGACGCCTTTTCGAGCGCGTCGCTCGAGAAGGGATCGACGCCTGAGCAGATGACCGAGGCCGTGCACGTCGCGGCGGCGATTCGCGGAGGAGCGTCCCTCGTGCACGGCGTGCAGATGCGCCACCACGTGGACAAGCTGTCGATGTAGCGCGCCCGGTTGGGAGTTGGCCCGCCTCCGCGCCGAAGGCGCTTCTGCGAGCCTCGCCGTAGCCTTGGCGAAGGCGGGAATTGGGCGTTGGGAATTGAACGTGGCGCTACCGACTCTGCTGAACACACATGACCCCCTGGCCGACCCGGCCGCGCAGCGCGCCGCGCTCGACGCGCTGCCGCTCGCCTCCGGGTTCGGAGAGGCGCTGGCGCGAGCTGACCGCTCGCCTCTGCGCGCCGACGGAGTTTCGGTGCTGCAGATGAACGTCGGCAAGCGCTGCAACCAGACCTGCCGTCATTGCCATGTGGACGCGGGGCCCGACCGTACCGAGGTGATGCCGCCCGATATCGTGGACGGCTGCCTCCGCTTTCTCGAGACCAGCGGCATTCCAACGCTCGATATCACGGGCGGCGCGCCGGAGCTTCATCCCTCGTTCCGCGACATCGTGCGCCGCGCCCGAGCCATGGGCCGCCACGTGATGGACCGGTGCAACCTGACGATCACGCGCCTGCCGAGCTACCAGGACCTGCCCGAGTTCCTCGCGGCACACCAGGTCGAGGTCATCGCCTCGCTCCCGTCGTTTGCCGCCCGCCAGACCGACGCGCAGCGCGGGTCCGGCGTCTTCGACGATTCGATCGCGGCGCTGCGCCGGTTCAACGAGCTCGGCTACGGGATCGAGGGTTCCGGCCTCGTGCTGAACCTGGTGACCAACCCCGTGGGGGCCTTCCTGCCGGGCGGGCAGCGCTCGCTCGAGGCCGACTGGAAGCGCGAGCTGCATCGCAAGTTCGGCCTCGTCTTCAATCGGCTCTACACGATCACCAACATGCCCATCAGCCGCTTCCTGCAGTACCTGATCGATTCAGGCAACCTGCAGGGCTACATGGACAAGCTGGTCGCGTCGTTCAATCCGGCGGCGGTGGACGGCCTGATGTGCCGCTCGACGCTGTCGGTCGGCTGGGACGGGCGGCTCTACGATTGCGACTTCAACCAGATGATCGAGCTGGGAACCGCGCCGGACGTTCCGCAGTCGATTGTCAACGCCTCGCTCGACGCACTCGCCTCGCGCCGCATCGTGATCGGACACCACTGCTTCGGGTGCACGGCCGGCGCCGGATCGAGCTGCGGCGGCGCCATCACGTAGACCGAGTCACGTAGAGGCGGGTCTTTCCTGGCCTGAGCGGAGTCGAAGGCAGACCCGCCTTGGCGGAAGAATCTCCAGCGGTCCCGCCGCTGGGAAGTTGCAGAATCTGCAACACTTCGCGGCCCCTGTCGTCCTTTCCGTGCAAAGGGCGTCGGCCTCCGTCTTGCTTTGATCTGTGTGCCTTGATCAAATCGACCAGACGACGATACGCTGAGGGAGACGACGACGTGCCCAGTATGGACGCGCGAATGGGTTATCTCCAGGGACGAATGGAGGAGCAGTCGCAGATGCTCCAGGAGTTGCGGGCATCCGTTCGTCATCTCGACGACAGGATGTCGAGGCAGTTCACCTGGACGATCGGCATTCAGATCACGACGCTCGTGGCCGTGCTCGTCGCGCTGATCTCGCGCGCCTGATTCACGCCTGAGCGCCGCGTTGCGATCCGGCGCCGGCCGCGCTGACCACCAATCCCACCACGACGCACGCCACGGCGCCGATGACGTTGTGCCAGAGGAACGCCACGTTGGTGGCGCTCGCCGTCCAGGCCACGGCAGCCATCCCGGCGATCAGGCCGACGAACGCACCTGTGCCTGTCGCCCGCGAAAAGCCGACGGCCAGGATGAACACGCCGAGGATCGAGCCGTAGAAGAAGGACCCGAATCGGTTGACCACCTCGATGAGTGACCCGAGCTCGGCCGCCCATACCGCGACGGCGCTCGCGACGAGTCCCCAGAACGCCGTCGCGATTCGCGACACCCGCAGGAAGTGCGCGTCGCTCGCC
>DASTDQ010000558.1:0-4779 GCA_035710305.1 Vicinamibacterales bacterium
TCGACGGCGTCGTCAAGGACGTCTGCATCGCCGGCGGCCGCATCGTCGACCGCGTCGAGGGAGGCCGGACCATCGACGCGAGCGGCACGATCGTCTTTCCCGGCGGAGTGGACGCGCATACACACGTGGCCGGCGGGGCCCTGAACTTTGCCAGGGGCCTCGTGCCCGAGAACCAGCGCGTGGCCCGGAAGTTCCTGCACACGACGAAGTACCGCGCGGGCATCGGAGGCGCCACGCCCACGACCTTTGCCACCGGATACCTCTACGCCGGCATGGGCTGGACGACGGTCAACGAGGCCGCGGTGCCGATCCTCACGGCCAAGCACACGCATGAAGAGCTGCATGACACGCCGATCGTGGACAAGTCGTGCCTGCTGCTCATGGCCAACAACGAGATCGTCCTGGACCTTCTCGAGGCCGGCGAGGTGGAGCGTGCGCGGCACGTGGTGGCGTGGCTGATCTGGGCGGCGAAGGTGTATGGCGTGAAGGCCGTCAATCCCGGCGGGGTCGCCGCGTGGAAATGGGGCAAGAACGCCAGCAAGCTCCACGAGCCTGTCGAGGGCTACGCGAAGACGACGCCGGCCCACATCATTGCAGGCCTTGCGCAGATCATCGACGACCTCGGGCTGCCGCATCCTCTGCACCTTCACTGCAACAATCTCGGCAACCCGGGGAACATCGTGACGACGCTCGAGACGATGAAGGTGCTCGAGGGGCGGCGCGCGCACCTGGCGCACCTGCAGTTCCATTCATACGGCGGGGACGACTGGGCGTCGATGCGTTCAGGAGCGGCCGAGATCGCCGACGAGTTCAACCGTCAGACGAACCTGACCGCAGACGCCGGCGCGATCCTGTTCGGGGACGCCGTCACGATCACGGCCGACGGCCCGTGGCAGCACATGCTCCATCAGCTCACGGGGCGCAAGTGGGGCAACCTGGACGTCGAGAACGAGACCGGGTGCGGGATCGTTCCCTACGTCTACCGCGATCGGCACGTCGTCAACGCGATTCAATGGGCGGTCGGGCTCGAGTTGCTGCTGCTCATCACGGATCCCTGGCGCGTCTTCCTGACGACGGATCATCCGAACGGCGGCTGCTTCTGGCGGTACCCGGAGATCATCCGCCTGCTGATGGACGTGGAGTTCCGGAAGGAGCAGGTCAAGCGGCTTCCGGAAGTGGCTCGCGGCCGAATCGTGCTCGGCGATCTCGACCGCCAGTACACGCTGTCGGAGGTGGCGATCGTCACCTCCGCCGGCCCGGCGCGCGCGCTCGGCCTCACGCAGAAGGGGCACCTCGGCGTGGGCGCCGACGCGGACGTGACGGTCTATCCCGCTTCGCCGGAGGACGGAATGCTGTTCTCGTACCCTCGCTACGTGCTCAAAGGGGGCGAGGTCGTGGTCGAAGAAGGCGAGCTGCGCGGGTTGACCGAAGGCCGCGAGTTCGTGTTCCGCCCCGCTTACGACGCGCAGATCGAAGAATATCTGCGTCCGCTGTTTCAGAAGGTCTACACGATCTCGTTCGAGAACTATCCGGTGGAGATGGAGAGACTTCGTCACGTGGAAGTGACCGAGAGACGATGATCACGCTGACCCTCCAAGAGCAGCCCAACGTTCCGCTCGAAGCCGAGTCGTTGTCGCCGGACGTGATGGCGCCGCTGTCGCACGACGCGATCCGCGCGCTGCCGGTCTACCTCGGAAAGCGCCAGAAGCGCGTTGACGATTTCTTCACCGTCGAGGGCGAGGGCAGCGAGGAACTGGTCATCGACGGGGACGCCACGAAGATCAAATGGATCGGCCGCGGCATGACGCGCGGTCGAATCACGATCAACGGCCACGCCGGCATGCATCTCGGTGCGTACATGACGGGGGGCGTCATCGAAGTGTCGGGCAACACGACCGACTGGCTCGGGGCCGAGATGTCGGGAGGCCTCATCCGCATCCGCGGCGATGCGGGCGGACAGGTCGGGGCGGCCTACCGGGGAAGCTTGTCGGGGATGACGGACGGGACAATCCTCATCGACGGATCCGCCGGCCTCGAAGTCGGCATGCGGATGAAGCGCGGAATCATCGCCGTCGGAGGCGCGGTGCGGGACTTCGCCGGGCTGCAGATGAAGGGCGGAACCATCGTCCTTGGCGGCGGCGCCGAGCTCCGGACCGGGGCCTGGATGATCCGGGGGACGATCGTCTCTCTGAAGCCGATTCCCCTTCTGCCGACGTTCGCGCCGGCCTGCGCGTACAACCCGACGTTTCTTGGCTTGTACGCGCGGCACCTGCGCGGATTGGGTTGCGACATTCCGTACGAAGATCGTGACGGCGCGTATCAGCGCTACACCGGCGACACGTCGGTCCCTGGCAGGGGCGAGATTCTGGTGTGGAAGCCGAGAGAGTGATCGTGGAGCGGCGCGGGGTCAGGATCGTGGACACGTTCGCGGAGGCCTTCGGCATGCGGGCCGCGCGCGTGCTGATCACGGCGCAATCGCCGGACTGGGCTGGAACGGCGGCTCGATCCATGACCGGCTTCGCCACGTCGGTGATCGGATGCAAGGTCGAGGCGGGCATCGAGGCCGAGCTCGCGTCCGAAGAGACGCCCGACGGCCGGCCGGGAATCAGCGTGCTTCTCTTCGCCTTCGACGCCGAGGGGCTCACCCGGCAGCTGATCGACCGCATCGGCCAGACGACTCTGACCTGCCCGACGACGGCATGCTTCGACGGACTGCCTCGGGCTGAAGAACGCGTCATCGTGGGCGGAGCGCTGCGCCACTTCGGCGATCGCTTCCAGTCGAGCAAGTTTCTCGACGGCCAGCGCTTCTGGCGGATTCCGGTGATGGAGGGCGAGTTCCTGGTGCAGGAGGCCTTCGGCGTTCAGAAGGCGATCGGCGGCGGCAACTTCCTGATCCTGGGGGCGGATCAGCGCTCGGCTCTCGCCGCCGCGGAGGCGGCGGTCGAGGCGATGCGCAGGGTGCCCGGTGTCATCCTTCCCTTTCCAGGCGGGATCGTGCGCGCGGGAAGCAAGGTGGGCGCAAAAAAGTACAAGAACATGATTGCCTCGACCAACGACGCCTACTGTCCGACGCTGCGCGGACGAGACGGGGTCGAGAGCCTGATACCGGAAGGCGCGAACTCGGTGCTGGAGATCGTCGTGGACGGCCTGGATCGCGCGGCGATTGAAAACGCTCTACGCGTGGGAATCGACGCGGCGTGCCGTCCGGGCGTCGTCGAGATTACGGCTGGTAATTACGGCGGTAAGCTCGGGAAACACCACTTCCATCTGCACGCGCTCGTTGGGTCCGGCTAAAGCCGGACACTACTTCGGTCCGGCTGAAGCCCGGACACTACTTGGATCGGTCTCGCAGGTTCTCCCTCAGGAACGAAATCGCGTGCGGCCAGATCCTGGCTGCGAGCGCGGCATCGTAGGTGCCGAGCGCGTTGTGCGGGGCCATGAAGGCGTGACCGGTCCCGGGATGCACGGTCAGCGTGACGTTCTTGCCGAGTTTGCGCAGCTTCGATTCGAGCGCGCGCGCCGCCTGTGGCGAAAAGAAGCCGTCCTTCTCCGCCATGTGCCCGCTCACCGCGGCCGTCAGCTTCGACCAGTCGGGCTCGGTGGCTCCCTGCGGGAATCCGTAGAAGGGGACGACGGCTTTCACCTTGTCCGGGCGATTGGCGGCAATGATGAACGACAGCATGCCGCCCATGCAGAACCCCATCACACCGATCCCCTTTGAGGTTACGGCGGGGAGCGCGGCCAGGTGGTCGATCGCGCCGCTCATGTCCCGCGCTGCGCGGTCGGGCGGCAGACTCTGCATCAGGTGCGACGCTTTGTCCATCTCGTCGTGCGCGGCAAGCTCGCCGTGATAGAGGTCCGGTGCCAGGGCGACGAAACCGGCTTCGCCCAGCCGGTCGGCCATCTCTCTGATGCCGGAATCGAGACCCCACCATTCCTGAATCACCAGTACCCCGGGGCCGGAGCCGGTGGACGGCTTGACGAGATAGCCGGACGCAACGCTCCCGTTGCTGCGAAATTCGACGGTTTCAGCCATGGGCGTAAGAATAGCAGCGAAGCTCCGCGTAGATGTTCTCGGCGCGGCGAACGAGTGCGGCGTGGCAGGCGTGTTCGTCGGGCGCATCGGCAAATACCGTGCACACGGGTTGCCCGCGTGAAATCCGATCCCCGGGCCGAGGAACGTCGCGAACGCTCGGATCCTCCAGCCACGGTCGCGTGTCCCTGGCGACGAGATCCCGTCTCGCGAAGACGACAGCCTTCCCGTACGCGCGGGATGCGTCGCGCGCGCGAGCGAGATCGAAGGACGGCAACGCCCCTGTGCGACACGCGGCCGCGTGCGCCGCAAACACGGACAGGCCGTACGCGCGTTCCACGAGCTCCATGGAGGCGCACCATCGGGGGTTGACCTCGACGACGCAGGGGCGGCCGTCGTCGATGACGAAATCGATCCCGGCTACTCCAACGAGACCGAATTCCTCGGAGACCGCCGACGCCAGGGCGCTCGCCTCGTCCGCGAGCCGACGATCGAACTCTGCACCCGGGTCGCTCGACGGAGTCAGGATGCTCCCGCAGTAGCGGAAGCCGGTTGCCCCGAACGACGGGTCGCCGATGATCTGACGGGAAATCCCCAGCGGCACCGCACGGCCGCGAGCCGACACGAAGACGACCGAGCCAGGTGTGCCGGATATGAAGCGTTGGCCGTAGTACCCACGCGGAAGCCGTGCGCCCACTGGCCAAGGACGCACGCGCTGCCCACCGCCCGAGGCCAGTGGTTTCATC
>DASTDQ010000559.1:0-2127 GCA_035710305.1 Vicinamibacterales bacterium
CGCCCGCCGGAGCTGGGGAACAAGGCGGAGCTGACCGACCAGGAGTTCGCCGCGAAAGTGAAGCAGGATGAAGCGGCCCGCCGGAGGGCGGAGAACGCCGTCAGCTCGTTCCGCAACGACAGCGCCTGGCTCGAGCGGTCGTTCCGGCAAACCTCTCTCGTCGTCGATCCGCCCAACGGCCGCGTGCCTGCGCTCGTGGCAGGCGCCGAGGCGCGGCGCACGCCGCAAGGCACCTACGGCAACGGCCCGCTCGACAGCGCCGCCGACTTCACCCTCTACGACCGCTGCGTCACGCTCGGCGTCGTTGGCTCGATGACGCCGAAGATCTACGGCAACGGCTATCGCATCGTGCAGGCGCCCGGCTACGTCGTCATCATGTCGGAGATGATCCACGAGGCGCGGGTCATTCCGCTCGACGGCCGCCCGCACATCGGGCAGGGCGTGCGCGCGTATCTCGGCGACTCGCGCGGGCACTGGGAGGGCAACACGCTGGTGATCGAGACGACGAACTTCAACGGCAAGGCGGGCACGCCCGGCGGGAACGTCCTGGCCAGCACCGATCTGAAGATCGTCGAGCGCATCACGCGCGTCGAGCCGGAGCTGCTTCGCTACGAAGCCACCATCAGCGACCCCAAGACGTTCGCGAGCCCGTATACCATCTCCATCCCGTACACCTCGCCCAAGGGTTATCAGCTGCTGCCGTACGACTGCCATGAAGGCAACCTGGCGGTGCTGCAGGGGCTCGGCGGCGAGCGCGCCGAAGACAGGGCGCTCGAGGAAGACGCCAGGCGTGGCGTCATTCGCCCGCGGCGGCCGATTCAGGGCGAGCTGGGCGTCGGGGGACAGCCGATTCGATAGTGACGGCCTTCGATCTCGATCGGTATCTCGCGCGCATCGCTTGGACCGGTCCCCGGCACGCGTCGTTCGAGACGCTTGCGGGCGTGCTGCGCGCCCACATGACGGCGATCCCGTTCGAGAACCTTGATGTCCTGCTTGGCCGCGGCGTGCGTCTCGACATCGACAGCGTCTGCGCCAAGCTCGTCGCCGAGCGCCGGGGCGGCTACTGCTTCGAGCACGGGACGCTGTTCCGTGCGGCGCTCGAAGGTCTCGGCTTCGAGCCCGAGGCACATACCGCGCGCGTCATCATGGAGCGGCCGCGCGCCGAGGCGGCGTTGACCCACATGGTCCTCACGGTCCGGGTCGGCGGCACGGCCTTCGTGCTCGATCCCGGC
The DNA here is from genome assembly GCA_035710305.1 of Vicinamibacterales bacterium. Taxonomy (GTDB): domain Bacteria; phylum Acidobacteriota; class Vicinamibacteria; order Vicinamibacterales; family UBA2999; genus Gp6-AA40. The sequence continues at coordinate 1,233 of DASTDQ010000559.1, forward strand.
TTCGGCGGACACGCCCCGATTGTGCCCGTACCTCTCGAGCCGGGACAACAGGTGGCCGACGAAACCGACCTCCATCGCATGGCGAGGCACGGCCGGGACTGGGTGCTCGAAGCGCGTGTGGACGGAGCGATGCAGCCGCTCTGGACGTCCACGCTCGAGCCGGCCGAGCCGGTCGATTTCGTGATGGCGAACCACTTCGTGTCCACGTTTCCAGAGTCCCCGTTCGTCCGCGGATTGATGCTGCGCGCAATCGCGCCGCGCGGACGCGTGTCCATGTTCAACCGCGACCTGACGATCCGGCACCCGGGCGGCGTCGAGAAGAGCGTGATTGCCGACCGCGACGGCCTTCACGCCCTGCTCGCGGAGCATTTCGGCTTCGATCTGCCCGACGTCAAGCGGCTGCGCGTACCGTCGGTGCCCGAGTGGGCCTGACGGAACGAAAGTTGGAATAGGATCCTGAACCATGAACCGCACCCTCGCACCCTCCCGCCTTCGCCGCCCCGCGGCTTCGGCGTGGCAAGCGCGCCTTCGCACCTTCGCACCCGTGATCGTGGCTCTGCTCTGGCCCTCGACATCCTCCGCCCAGCTCCTGAACAAGCAGGCCCCGGTCATCGTGGGCCACTATCACCTGAACGTCACGAGCGTTGACGCGCACAAGAAGTTCTGGGTCGATACGCTCGGCGGAACCGCCATGAAGATCGGCGACATCGACGTCGTCAAGTTCCCGGACGTCTTTCTGTTTCTGACCGTGAAGCCGCCGACGGGCCCGACCCGGGGGACGACGTTCGACCACATCGGCTTTGCCGTGCCCGACGTCCCCGCGCTGACGACCAAGGTCGTGGCGGCTGGATATGGGTTGACCGTCGGCCGCGAGCCGCCGCCCGGGCAGACCGCG
>DASTDQ010000560.1:0-14507 GCA_035710305.1 Vicinamibacterales bacterium
GCGGGCAGGATGCTGGCCAGGAGCATCGCCGCTGCAAGCAGCGCCGCCGAGCCGCCCAGCGCCGCGAACCCGACTCCGGGGACACCGAACACCTCCGCCTGGATGACGAATCCGGCCGCGACGGCGACCACACCTCCGAGAACGGAACCGGCGATCGCGAGGGCCAGGCCCTGCCTGAGGACCATCGTGACGACGCGGTCGGCCCGTGCACCCAGCGCCATCCGAACCGCGATCTCCCGCCGTCGCATCGCGACGCTATAGGAGGTCACTCCGTATAGGCCCATGCCGGCGAGCAAAAGCGCGACGATGCCCAGTACGGCCGCGGCCCTCGCCAGCGTGCGTTCGAACACAGTGTCCGCGCGAATCTTCTGGTCCAGAGTGGCGATATCCAGGATTGGCACTTCGGGGTCGAGCCGGGCCACCAGATCGCGGAGGGCTGGCGCAAGCCTGCCAGCCGGACCATCAGCACGGAGGTAGAGCGTCCGTGCGATGCCTTCGTGGACGGGCGAGGGGAAGAAGATGACCGCAAGGTTCGGGTCTGAAAGCTCCGCGGGAGACTCCACGATGCCCACAATCCGGACCTCGGCCTCCATTGAGGTCGTTCGGACGCCGAGGGTCCGGCCGAGGGCCGCACCCTGAAAGATTTGTAAGGCCAGGCGCCCGGTGACGATCGCCACTTCCGGTATGGTGCGTCGGTCTGCGGCGACAAATTCGCGGCCCTCGAGGAGGTCGAGCCCAGCGGCCCTGAGCAAGTCCCCACCGGCAGACCCGCCGAGTGCGAACCGCTGCCCCTCCTGGAAAGCAAAAACTCCTGGAAGTCCGTTGACCGGCTCCGAGGCCGCCAGAGCGGCTGCTCCGCGTGGGTCCACGACGACCGAGTTGTTTCCCTCGCGTTCCCAGGTCCACAAGAGTTCGCGGTCCGCGAGGCCCGCGGCCTCGACTCCTGGAATCCGTGAGGCACCATCCACAAGCGCCTCATAGAACGCGCCGCTTTCGTCGGATGAGAATCGGAGTTGCTCCAGGTCGAACGACGCCATCAGCAGACCGTCCGGATCCGAGCCGGGCGGCTCCGCCAGCGATTCCAGCCCGGCGGTCAACTGAAACCCGACGGCCAGCAGACCCAGCGAGAGCGCGACCTGACCGGCCACGAGTGCCCGGCGGGCGCGGGACTCGGAACGCGTGCCTCCGCTTCCCGCGTGAGCGGTGCCGAGCGCAGCGGACGGACGCTGGCCGCTGGCCTGCAATGCGGGGGCGAGTCCGAATCCCAGAGCCGTCACGAACGCGGCCACGAGCGTCCCTGCGACGACGGTCCCGTCGAGCGGCATCGGAAACGTCATGTACGCGGCGCCCACCTGCAGGCCGGCCCACGCCAGCGGCAGCGCGAGAACCGCAGCACCGACGGCCAGGACGAAGCTTTCGATGACCAGTTGCCTGACGAGCCGGAGCCGTGACGCGCCGAGCGCCAGGCGGACCGCCACCTCACGGCCGCGCCCGGAGGCACGCACCAGGAGGAGGTTCGCGGCGTTGACACAGGCGAGCACGAGAACGAGAAAGGGAACGGGCAGGATGAGGGCGACCAGCACTACGGCATCATCGCTCCCGAGTCTCGACAGGCCGGACACCTCGACCAGGACCGGCCCCGACGGGTTGGCTGCGGACGTGACAACCCGCCCTGGGGCGTTGTCGGCAGGACGAGCGATGCCGAGCCGCCCGGCAACGACGCCGAGCTCGGCCTCGACGCGATCGACGCGAACACCGTCGCGCATGCGGCCCACGTATCGAATGAGGCGCTCGTCCTTCCCGACAACACTCGCAAGAGCGATCGGCAGCCAGAGCTCGGCCCCCGTCTGAATTGGGCTCTGAGTCGTGCCTGCGAATCCCCGCGGCGCGACGCCGATGATCTCGAATAACTGCCCTGCCACCTGGACCGGCCGGCCGACGACGGACGGATCGCGCCCGAACTCTCGCGTCCACAGACTGTGACCGATGATCGCGACCGCAGACTCGGCCCGGCCTTCCTCGGGCACGAAGGTCCGTCCGATCTCCGGCTGGACGCCGAGCACGTCGAAGTAGTTCGGCGACACGAAGGCGGCCGGAAGGGAGCGAGGCTGCGGCAGGGTCACCGCCACGTCGGAGTCGGTGAAGCTGGCCAGACCGTCGAGACTGGTCACCTCACCGAGAGCGCGAACGACGTCCGGATAGTCCGCCAATGCGGTCCGGGAGGGTCTCGGGATGCCGAAGGGCGTGTTCGCCAGAATCCCTACCTCCACGAGGCGATCCTGATCCCGGACACCCGGAAACGGGCGGAGCATCGCACCGTTGATGAACGCGAATGCCGCTATGGTGGCCGCCAGGCCCACGCTGAGACTCCCGATCACGGAGGACGAGAACCCAGGTGACCGGCCGAGACTGCGGATGGCGTAGCGGATATCCCGGACCGTGCCTTCCACACGGGCGCCCGCCCGCGCGTCCCGGACATGCTCCTTGACCTGTTCGGCGCCGCCCAACTCGATGAGGGCCGCGCGCCGTGCCTCCTCCGGGGTCATGCCCGACCGGATCTTCGACTCGGCGTCGCGCTCGACGAACGCGCGGAGCTCCTCGCTGAGCTCCTGGTCCCTCGCGCCGCCGTCCAGCGCGCGGCGCAACGCGGCCCACGAGCGAAACCACAGACGTCTCATCCGCCTACTCTTCTCGCAGCACCAGATTCGGGTCCAGCCGCGCGGCCCGCTGGGCCGGCAGGATGCTGGCGGTGAGCATGGCCACGGCAAGCAGCCCTGCCGATCCGCCCAGCGTCGCGACATCGACTCCGGGGACGCCGAACAACTGCGCCTGAATGACGACCCCGGCCGCGATCGCGATGAGGCCCCCGAGAACCGCGCCGATTGTCGCGACGGTCAGGGCCTGCCGCAGGACCATGGCGACGACGCGGTCGGCCTGCGCGCCAAGCGCCATCCGAACCGCGATCTCCCGGCGTCGCATCGCGACGCCATAGGAGGTCACTCCGTAGAGGCCGATGCTGGCGAGCAGGAGCGCCACAATGCCCAGGACGGCCGCCGCCCTCGCCAGCCCGCGGATGATCTGCGTGATGTCGGGAATCCGCTGGTCCAGAGTGGCCAATTCCAGGATGGGCACTCGAGGATCGATCTGCGCCACGATGTCGCGGATCGCCGGTGCAAGGCGGCCGGCCGGACCGTCGGCGCGGACAGAAAGCGTCCGCGCGGTGCCATCCTGTAGGGGCGAGGGAAAGAAGATGGCCGCGACCTCGCCGGAAGGGGACGGCTTCACGAGGCTGGGGCCGCGGACGTTGTCGATGTTGCGCTCCACAGGCGATTCCACGATTCCCACGATTCGGACCTCGGCCTCCGCTTCCCCGATCAACGATGTCGACACACGGAGGCTTCGGCCGAGTGCCGCGCCGCCGAAGATCTGAGCCGCAAAGTGTTCGGTGACGATCGCCACCTCGGGGATGTCGCGCCGGTCCGCCGCGACGAATTCGCGGCCTTGCCTGAGGTCGAGCCCCAGGACCTTGAAGAAGTCGCCTTCTGCAGACGACGCGCTCACCAGAAGGCCGATCGGTCGTCCCAACGGATCACGCGGCCCGTCGCCGGTATCCACTGGAACGAGGTTGCTGATCCAACCCGCCGCGAAATCGTGACTCGACAGCGCGGCGCCCTCGGCTCCGGGAAGCCTCGACGCACGGTCGAGAAGCGCCTCATAGAACGCGTCGCTCTCGCCGGATGAAAAGCGGAGCTGCGCCAGATCGAACGAGGCCATCAGCAGGCGGTCCGGATCCGTGCCGGGCGGCTCCGCCAAGGATTCCAGCGGGGACGTCAACTGGAACGCGGCTGCCAGCAGGCCCAGCGAGAGCGCGACCTGACCGGCGACGAGGACCCGGCGGCCGCGGGCCTCGGCACGCGTGCCGCCGCTCCCCGCGGGAGAGGTGCCGAGCGCCGCGGACGGGTGTCGACGGGTGGCATGAAGCGCGGGGACGAGCCCGAATCCCAGAGCCGTCAGGAACGCGGTCACGAGTGCGCCCGCCACGACCGTCCCGTCCAGCGGCATGGGAAGCATCACAAACGCTGCGATCAACTGCACACCCGACCACGCCAGCGGCAGCGCGACGACCGAGGCACCGAGGGCCAGGACCAAGCTTTCGATGACCAGTTGGCGGACGAGCCGGGACCGGGACGCGCCGAGCGCCAGACGGACCGCCACCTCACGGCTGCGGCCGGAGGCACGCACCAGGAGGAGGTTCGCGGCGTTGACACAGGCAAGCGTCAGAACGAGAAGGGGAACCGGCAGGATGACGGCGACCATCAGGGCCAGTTCGTCCACGTCGCGTCTCGACAGACCAGACACCTCGACCGTGACCCGCTCCACCGAGGCGTCCGCGGACGCGATGAGTTGCCCGGACACAGGGTTTACGGGCCGCCCGGACCCAGGGTTTACGGCAGGACGAGCGACGCCGAGCCGACGGGCCACGACGCCGAGCTCGGCCTCGACGCGGGCGACGCCGACGCCGTCCCGCATTCGGCCCACGTATCGAATCAAACGAGTGCCGGACCGCCCGAACGGATCGTCCACCGCAACACGATCGACGAAAGCGATCGGCAGCCACAGATCGACGGCTGGCCGCCCGGTCGTGCCTGCAAAGCCCGGTGGCGCGACGCCGATGACGTCGAGCGTCTGCCGCCCCCCCGCCTGGATCGGCCGTCCGATCACTGAAGGGTCTCCGCCGAATTCCCGCATCCACAGCGCACGACTGATAATCGCGACCGGAGCTGCAGCCCCGCCCTCCCCGGGCGCAAAGGTGCGTCCGATCTCTGGCCGGACTCCGAGCACGTCGAAGTAGTTCGGCGAGACGAAGGCGGCCCGGAGGGAACGCGGTTGGGGCAGCGTCACCGCTACGTCGGATTCGGTGAAGCTGGCCAGACCTTCGAGGCTGGGCATCCCCTCATCGAGCGTCCGAAAGACGTCCGGGTAGTCCGCCAATGCCGTCCGGGCGGCCTGCAATCTGACGAGCCTGCCTTGGCGCGCGGTCTCCAGAATCCCGATCTCCGCGAAGCGATCCTGATCCGGGATGCCCGGAATAATCGACGGACCGAGCGCGCCGTTGATGAACGCGAACGCCACGATCATCGCCGCCAGGCCCAGACTGAGATTCCCGATCACCGAGGATGAGAACCCAGGTGACCGACCAAGACTGCGCATGGCGTAACGGAAGTCCCGGACGATGCCTTCCAGACGGGCGCCCGCCCGCGTGTCCCGAACATGCTCCTTGACCTGTTCCGCGCCCCCCAGCTCGATGAGGGCCGCGCGCCGTGCCTCCTCGGGGGTCATGCCCGACCGGATCTTCGATTCGGTGTCGTGCTCGACGAACGCGCGGAGTTCCTCACTGAGCTCTTCGTCTCCCGCGCCGCGTCCCACCCACCGGCGCAGCACGGCCCGCAGGCGATACCACATGCGTCTCATGCACACTTCCTACTCTTGTCGCAGCACCGCCATCGGGTCCAGCCGGGCGGCCCGCCAGGCCGGCAGGATGCTGGACAGGAGCATCGCCGTCGCAAGCAACGCCGCCGCTCCGGCCAGCGCCGCAATATCGACTCCGGGCACACCGAACATCTGCGTCCGAACGACGAGCCCGGCTGCGATGCCCACAAGGCCTCCGAGCACGGAACCGATCGTCGCGAGGGTCAGGGCCTGCCGCAGGAACATCGCCACGACGCGGTCGGCCCGCGCACCCAGGGCCATCCGAACCGCGATCTCCCGCACGCGCATCGCGACGCTATAGGAGGTCACGCCGTACAGGCCGAGGCTGGCGAGCAGGAGCGCCACAATGCCCAGCACGGCCGCTACCCTCCCCAGCACGCGGCGACCCTGGAGCCTCGTGTCCGAGCGGATCTTCTCGTCCAGCATGGCCAGTTCCAGGAGAGGCACTCGAGGATCGATCTGCGCCACGATCTCGCGGAGAGCCGGCGCGAGGGGACCGGCCTCGCCTCCGGCGCGGACGTAGAGCGTCCGTGCGGTGCCGTTCTGGAATTGCGAGGGGAAGAACGGCGAGGGGAAGAAGATCGCCGCGACCTCCTGACCGTAAATCTCCACGGGGGATTCCACGATGCCGACAATCCGGACGTCGGCCGCTGGAGAGCCAGGGACTGTCGAGACGTGCAGGCTCCGGTCGAGTGCGCCGCCCTGCATCATGGAGGCGAGGCGTTCGGTGACGATCGCCACCTCGGGGATGTCGCGCCGGTCCGCCGGGGTGAAACCGCGCCCGTGAAGGACATCGAGCCCGAGGGCCCTCAACAATTCGCCACCGGCAGACCCAGCGAGCGTAAAGCGGCTGCGTCTCGCCGGGCCCATGAGAGTCCCGCGTTGGGCGTCCGCGGTCCACAGCAGATCAGGACCCGAGAGAAACACCTGGTTGCTGAATGGGGACGAGCCGGAAGTCCACAAGAGATTGCGACCCGACAGCCCTGCGGCCTCCACTCCTGGAACTGTTGACACACGGTCGAGGAGCGCCGCATAGAACGCATTGCTCTCGACGGATGAAGCGCGGAGCTGCGCCAGATCGAACGACGCCACGAGCATCCGGTCCGGGTCCGTGCCGGGAGGCTCCGATTCCAGCGTTGAGATCAACTGGAACACCGAGGCCAGAAGGCCCAGCGAGAGCGCGATCTGACCGGCGACGAGGACACGGCGGCCGCGCGACTCGGCACGCGTGCCTCCGCTCCCGGCGGGAGAGGTGCCGAGCGCCGCGGACGGACGTTGACCGGCCGCTCGAAGTGCCGGGACCAGCCCGAATCCCAGAGCCGTCAGGAGCGCGGTCACGAGTGCGCCCGCCACGACCGTCCCGTCCAGCGGCATGGGCCACAGCACGAACGACGCTGCGATCACCTGCAGGCCCGACCACGCGACCAGCAGCGCGAGGAGGGCGGCAGCGATGGCCAGGACCAGGCTTTCGACGATCAGTTGCCGGACGAGCCGGAGCCGGGACGCGCCCAGCGCCAGGCGGACCGCGACCTCGCGGCTGCGCCCGGAGGCACGCACAAGGAGCAGGTTCGCGGCGTTGACACAGGCGAGCACCAGCACCAGAAGGGGAATGGGCAGAACGTAGGCGACCACCTCAACGGCATCGTCGCCGAGTCCCGACAGGCCGGACACCTCGACCGTGACCCGTTCCACCGAGTCGTCCGCGGACGCGACGAGCCGTCCGCCCGCAGGGTCGCCAGCGGGATGCGCGACGCCGAGCCGCCCGGCAACGACGGCGAGCTCGGCCTCGACCCGCTCGACGCCGAACCCCTCCCGCATGCGTCCCACGTATCGAATCTCGCGAGCGCCGGACGGCCGAAGCGGATCGTCCATCGCGACACGATCCACGAAGGCGATTGGTAGCCAGAGGTCGATGCCTCTCCAGGGCTGTGTGCCCGCGAATCCTGGCGGCGTGACGCCGATGACCTCGAACACCTGCCCGCCTGTCTGGATCGGCTGTCCGATCACCGAAGGGTCCCCGCCGAATTCTCGCATCCACAGCGCGCCACTGATGATCGCGACCGGAGATTCAGCCTCCTCCCCAGGCGCAAAGGTGCGTCCGATCTCGGGCCGGACGCCGAGCACGTCGAAATAGTTCGCCGAGACGAAGGCGGCCGGGAGGGAACGTGGTTGAGGCAGGGTCACCGCCACGTCGGATTCGGTGACGCTTGCCAGACCGTCGAGACTGGGCATCCCCATACCGAGCACACGAGCGACGTCCGGGTAGTCCGCCAGGGCGGTCACGGCGCGTCCTACGAGAGGACCGCGGTTTTCCAGAATCCCGATCTCCACGAGGCGATCCGGATCCTGGATGCTCGGAGACGAAAGGCGCAGCGAGCCATTGATCAGGGCGAAGGCCACGATCATCGCCGCCAGGCCCAGGCTGAGATTCCCGATCACCGAGGACGAGAACCCGGGTGACCGGCCCAGACTGCGCATGGCGTACCGGATGTCCCGGACGATGCCATCCAAACGAGCGCCAGCCCGGGCCTCCCGCACATGCTCCTTGACCTGTTCGGCGCCCCCCAACTCGATGAGGGCCACGCGTCGTGCCTCCTCCGGGGTCATGCCCGACCGGATCTTCGAGTCGGCGTCGTGCTCGATGAACGCGCGGAGTTCCTCACTGAGCTCTTCGTCGCTCGCGCCGCGTCCCACCCACCGGCGCAGCACGGTCCGCAGTCGAGACCACGCGCGTCTCATGCGCCCTCCATGACCTTCTCGACGGCCGTGGTGATCGACTTCCAGTGCTGCTTCTCGCGCGCCAGCTGCTTCTGTCCCGCCTTCGTGATCGCGTAATAGCGCGCCTTTCGGTTGTTCTCGGAGACATCCCAATAACCGGACAGCCATCCGTTTTCCTCGAGCCGCCGAAGCGCTGGAAACAGCGATCCGGGCGTGACCTGGAAGACGTCCTCGGTCAGGTACCGCAGACGCTGCATGACGCCCCATCCGTGCATCGGCTGCGCGGCGATGATTCTCAGTACCAGCAGATCGAGCGTTCCCTGGACCACGTCCTTGCGATCGGCCATGTGGAGGCTCCTATCGGATCAGGATTTCTTGTAGACGATGCGCACGACCGTCGGATCCCCACCCCGGGGATCGGGCAGCGCCAGCTCGATCACGAGGTCGCCGCGGTCGATCGAGAGCTCGCGACGCTGCTCGACCACGTTTCCGCCGAGATTCGCGCGGATGACGACGACGATCCTGTTCGCCTCCCAAGTGGCTTTCATGACGCTGCCCGTCTGTGTGGTGCTCTCGGACCCGTCGAGGTGAAAGGTCTCGGTGCTCTTCCTCCCATCCTGGGTCCACGACATCGTGACCGTATCGGCGTCCTGTGTGAACGTGAGCTGCGGAGGCGGATTCACGCCTCGACCGCCACCCCCTGCCGGCGCGGCAGGGAGCGATGCCGGATCCAACGTCCACGTGCCCGCGAAGTCTGGCCGCGTCTGGGCCAACGCACTCGAGACCGCAAAGAGCACCAGAGCCGCCGTACTTACGAATGCCGTCAGAAATCGCATGCTTCCTGCTCCTATTCCAGCGTTGGCTTCTCGAGCTTGTCGATGACCACGACCTCCATCGGGCCGCGCGCGCCTTCGAGTCTCAATCCGAGTTGTTCCTGCAGTGCCGCGGAGAGGCTGGGCGCATCGGGATTGACGGGCGCGTCTGGCGGCACGGCGAGCGGGCCCATGAGGCCGGGCATCCGGCCCTCGTAGGCGAACTCGAGCGTGAAGTCGTAGAGGCCCGTCAGTCCGGTCTTGTCGATCACCGGACGGCCGGTGAGATCCGACAGCGGCGAAACAAGCTGGGCGATGCGGCCACCGCGGCGGGCCAGGAGGCCAGGACCGGTGCGGCCGGTACCGCATGCGTCCCGGTCGGGAGGAGGCGGCGGTGGGCCACCACGCTTCTCAGCCGCCTGCCTTTCCGCGATCGCGGCCTGGCACTCCGCCGACGTGGGCTTCAAATCGGGTCCGAGCCGCCCATCGCCGCGCGCCATCACGAGATGGAAGATCGGGGCCTCGCGCGTTTCGAGATGCGTCGCCAGCTGGAACCGGTCCTTCAGCAGGTTCAACAGCACTACCGACATCGCCGCGGGCGACACGTCTTTCGGCAATGTCGCGCGTATCGAGTAGCGTTCCGTGTTGATCCAGCCCGGTGCGCCGATCATCAGATAGTCCGGCTTCTGCAGCGCTTGGCGGAGGAGCACTCCAACCGGCACCGACGAGTCGAGTCCACCCGGCATCATGCGGATCATCATGGGGCTGCTCGCGTCCGCGATGGGCTTGATCGCGACCACCTCGAAGCGAGTATTCGGGTCCACCGCCGTCCCGGGTGGCGCTGGCGCGAACTGCTGCGCCGCCGTCATCACCTGGGCGATCGCGATCACAAGAACGGCCGCACACTGTTTACGCATACGAGATCCTCGGTGTTCCCACAGGACTGGACCGAGTCCACACAATCGACCCTGTGGCGTCTCCTATCGGATGACGTCAGGAGAACACACGTACCTATCGGATGTCAATAGGACGAATCGAGCACGCGTTGGAGGACGCGTGCCGCGCGAAATCCTGTTCGAGTGAGCGACTATGGCTACCGCGCGGCGGAGTTCGGCGTGAACAGCCGCGTGCCCGGGCGGAACTGCGACCACGCGAACCAGAACTCTGGTATCAGGATCAGTGGCTCGAGCTGTGTCCCCTTGAGCGGACCTTTCACGCTCAGTCCATAGGCGTCCCACGACGAACGCGTCTCGCGGTCGACCAGCAGAGTGGCGTCCGCGTTGGCCGCCTCGAATTGCAGCACTCTCCCCCTGGCGCGCGCGTCGAAAGCGGTCGTCGTCTGCGATGCCGGCTGATGGACCACCACGACCGGCACGCCGCCGACGCGCTCATTGACGACGCGCACCTCTCGCAACGCAGACAGCGGAAACGCCATTGTCTCTGTGCCGACGGCGAGCCCGGCGATCATCTCCCTGGGTCGAAGTCGATCATCTTTACCGAACGAGCCGGCCGGCGCCGGCCCCTCGCCGGAGGTCAGCGCCTGTTTCTGGCGCGGCCGCAGTACCGGGATGCGCTCGGCATAGCCCGGCAGCGGCTTCAGGATGGTCGTCCCGGGATACCGCGTGCGCCATTCCTTCCACGTCGTCAGGATGAAGGGATACAACGTGAGCTTCTTTCCCTTCAACGGACCCGAGATCGCTTCTCCGGTCGACTGCTGCCAACGACTGCCCGTTTCGATGTCCCGGTGCACCTCATTGGCGTTCACCATGCTGTCGTATTCGAAGCGCAGACGGCGCCCATCCACCGCCGCGCGAAAGACGGCGCCCGTGCCGCACGTGCTGCACCACGTCACCTCGATCGGGCCGTCCGGCATCTGGTCGTCGACCGACCCATGCTGCGTCAGCACCAACGCCATGTATGCCTTGGCCGTTTTGCCGCGCGCGACGGCAATCACGAGGTCATCGTCCTGTGCGAATGACGCCTGCGCCGCCGGGGTGAACTCCGGCTTCTGGATGGCGACGTAGGGCATCATCGGCGGCACCTGCACCACCGACCGCGGATCGCTCACGTGGTACAGGAGCAGCGTCGCGGGCTCTTTTCCGGCCAGGTTTCGATAGATGAGGCCCTCTCGGTTGGCTGGGTCCAGGAACAGATCGCCGGCACTGTAGGTCTGTGGTTGCGGCGAGCCGCCGCCCACGACCGACATCGATCCTTCCAGCACGTAGACCATACCCGGGCCCGTGTGTGGGGCGACTTCCGTACGACTGCCAACGGGAAGCGTGAGGCGAATCAATCGCAGTTCCTGGTTGGCCGTCGACGGCAGCGGCACCTGCCACTGAGTCGGCGTGGCGAACGACAGTGTCGTGGGTTCGGCCGGCAGCGCCTTCAGGAGTGACGCGGGCACGCCGGTGCGGCCCGCGTGAAAGACGAGCAGCTTCGCGGGTTCGGCGCTCAAGTTGCGCATCATCTTGTGCAGTTGCCTGGGCGCCTCATAGAAGTGCCCGCCGGGCCTGAGCGTGGCTGGCGGATCCGGCGCGACCTGGTTCTCGATCTCACCGGCCACGATGTAGCCGATGGTCGGACCGGCGTGCGAATGCTCGGCGACGGGATCGGCAGGCATCGTCAGGCCATTGACGCTGATGACCGCCTCGCTGTCCGCGGGGAGCGGCACTCGCACGAGGGCTTCCCACGTCGGAGCGCTCGCGCCCGCTTGCGCCGACGGCCGTGCCGACGGCAGACCGGCCAGTGCGGCGGCCAGGCTGATGGTGACGATTCGTACCGACTTCATACCTGCTCCTTCGGCCGCACTTCGAACACCAGGATGCGCGTGTTCTCGTCGGCGCTCGCGGAACCGGACGTCGTGTGCACGGCGCCGAGCGGCTCGAAGAACGTGCCGCCGGCAGAGACGATCTGTTCCGGCTCGTTGTTGATCGCAAACCGCACCCGCCCCTCGAGCACGTACGCGAGCACGACGCCCGGATGACGGTGTACAGGGGTGGACGACCCCGGGAAGTAGCGCATCCGGCTCCTGGTGAGCACGATCTCGTAGCCGTCGAGCGCCTCGGTCAATGCGTGCCGAGCGATGACGCCAAGCGGTTGGTCACCCTCGACTGTCTGCGCGGCGGCCTGAGAAGGCGCTCCCACGGGCAGCAGTGCCGCCGCCGCGAGTTCGAGAAACGTTCGACGACTCTCCATGATGACGGTCTCTCCTCTTATTCCTGGCGCAACAGCGAGGCGGGATCGATCCTCAGTACGCGGCGCGCCGGCACGTAGCACGCCGTCAGCGTGACAACCAGCAGGCCCAGCGCCACTGCCGACAACGTCAGCGGATCCCACGGCGAGACGTCCACCAGCAGGCTGCGAATGACGTCACCAGCGGCATAGACGCCCGGAACCGCGATGACCATGCCGGCCATCACGAGCAGCGCGCCCTCGCCCAGCGCGAGACGGACCATGCGCTGGTGCGTTGCGCCAAGAGCCAGACGGATGGCGATCTCGCCGCGCCGGCGGACCACGGAGCCGCTGATCGTGCCGAAGAGTCCCATCGCCGCGAGCAGCAGCGCCCCGAGCGCGAAACCGGCGATCATCACCGTGCTGATTCGCTGCTGGCGCAGCGCGTCCCTGACGATCTCGTCCATCGTCTGCACCGCAGAAACAGGAATGCGCGGATCGATCCGGTGAATCATCTGGCGCACATCCGCGGCGAGTGCCCGCGGATCGCCGGTGGTCTTGATCACCCACACCGGCATGTAGCGAACCCAATCTTCGGCACGGATGAACAGTTGCGGTCGTCCGTCCTCGTGCAGGCTGGCCAGACGCGTCTGCGTCACCACCCCGACCACGCGCAGCGCCTTTCCCTGGACGAAGGGGATTGACGCGCCGATCGGAGTCCCGGTCGGAAAGAAGCGCTCCGCGAGTTGCCGATCGATCAGCGCTTCACGGACGCCCTGGGAGCGGCTGCGCGCGAACGGAGCACCATCGACGAAGCGCATGCCCATCGCGCCGGGATAGCCGCCGCGGGCGGCGATGACGTCCACGAGCACGGTGTCGCGCTGCGCGTCGCCGGTGTTGCCGGGCGCACCTGGAAAGCGGACCTTCTCCTGCCAGGACCACACGCTGTTCTGCGGCCCGGACGTCGTCAGCGGCAACGCGGCGGTGGCGCCGACGCTCGTCACGCCGGGCAGCGCTGTCAACGCGGATTCGACGCGATCCTGGAACGCGAAGGCATCCGCCGCCGCTGGGAAGAGCCGGGGATCCATCGTCACGCGGAACGTCAGCACGTTGGCTGGCGAGAACCCGGGATCCGTGGCGAGCAGCCGCAGGAAGCTGTGCACGACGAGCCCGCCGGCGCAGAGCAGCACCACCGTCAGGGCGACCTGCGCCACCACGATCCCGCGCCGCCACCGCTGCGGCGCACCGGCGCCGCGGCCGCTGGCCGTCACGAGTGAAACGGCCAGCAAGGCGCGCGATATCCACACGGCCGGCAGTGCCGCGGCAATGACGCCAACTCCGACACCCGCGGCGACGATCACGCCGGCGATGCGCCAGTCGAGCGCGATCTCGCTGCGACGAGGCAGATCCAGCGGCGCGAGTGAGACGAGCACACGGCCCCCCCACCAACCCGTGAGCGCGCCGGCCACGCCCCCCATCAGGCCCAACGCCCCGCCTTCAATCACCATCGCCCGCAGCACGGCCGCGCCATTGGCACCCAGCGCCCGCGACACCGCGAACTCCCGCTCGCGTGCGCCCGCCCGCGCCAGCAGCAGCGAGGCGAGGTTCACGGTGAGCACGAGGAGCAGGAACACGCCCGCAAGACCAAGCGTGACCAACACGGGTCGGATTGGCGCGATCAGGTCGTCCTGCAGGCGGATCGCCTGGAGCCGCACCCCCGGGGTCTGCCGGTTGCGCGCGTTGACGACGCGCTCGACGGCATCGACCGCCGCCGCCACGCGGTCCGAGTGGGTGCCGGCGCGCACACGCATCAGGGCGGCAAACGTGGTGTGGTTCGGATCGCGCGGGTCCTGATCGGCGAGATGAAACGCAAACGGCAGGTACAGATCCGGTTCCTGCGGGGGACCGAGCGCGGCGTGCCGCACGAATCGGAAGGCCGGATCCATGACGCCGATCACGGTGTAGGGCGCTCCGCTCAGCCACACCTGCGACCCGACGATCGACGGGTCGCCTCCGAGCCGTCTCCAGAGTCCGTCGCTGAGGACGACGATCGGGGGACGCGTGGGCCCGACCTCATCGGCGGCAAATCCACGACCGAGCGCCGGTGTGACGCCCAGCAGCTCGAACAGGTTGGGCGAGGTGAGCATCGCCAGCACCTGGTGCGGCTCGCCATCCGGCGCGAGCGACAGCGCGGGCACCGAGAGCCGCATCCCGGCGGCGCCCTCGATGACGCCGCCGGCGTTCTGCAGGTCGGCGACGTCTGGTCCTGCGAGCCAATCGCGTGACACGCCACCGACAGCCGATTGATCGCGCCAG